>DATKZH010000075.1:0-30643 GCA_035528065.1 Thermoguttaceae bacterium
GTTGCTCCTCAGCAGAGCCCCACTCCGTTTCACCGGGCACGCGCCAGTGTAGCGGGTTGGGTTGGAAAGAGAAAGAAGTGCATCCTGCGGGATTTTCGGTAGAGATCGGTTGGCAGCAACTCGCCTTCCCGGAGTCACCACAGGATGCAACTGAAGACTATCCTCAATCGCGTCGAGTATTTCAAGTCATTCGTTTACGGAAAAGTCAGACGGGTGGACGACACCGGGGCCTGCGGCGTGCCCGAGTCTTCGGGTTCGAGAACCAGCGGCTCGGTCAGGCCATACGTGCCGCCGCGGATGCGGAGGGTCGCCGGGCCGCGGAGCGGACCTTGCTTGCGGAGCTCGCGGAGAGCGTCGCGAGCCTTCGTCAGCGTTGCGAAAGGCCCGTCGGTGAGCGTTGCATTCGGTTGGGCCGGTCTCCCGGACCATGCGTCGTTGCCCGCGGTGGAAACGTAAAGCACCGTCTCCTGGGCGACCCCGGAAGGCGGAAGCACTACCGACAAGAACAGGGCGAGGCAGGCAGTCGCGGCTTTTCTCAGCATCGCAGTGCTCCTGTTATGTGTACGCTCCCTCTGGTTTCCGTGGCAGTCGCTCTTCCATGTCAGGGATGCGAACGCCGGCCAGCCGGATATGCCAGGGTCAAGCGCTGCCCCCGGACACACATCATCGGTTGAATATCAGCCGCCTTCTCCCCTGTTTGCTTAGCTTGCAAGGTGATCGCCCGAGCCTTGACCGAATCGAGATGCGGAGACCTTACGCGTTCCAGCCAACCGACCAGGAGTCGTTTGAGCCGTTCAGCCTCTCCCCGGTGTTTCTCCCAGTCGAATTTGTCGGCAAGCAAGTTGTGCAGTTCGTTCGGATCGTTTTCCAAATCGTAAAGCGCATCCAGCGATCGGGCATCCGCCGAACGTCCGAAAAGGAGCTTCCGACGGCCGTCAAACACCATGAAGCCGGGGAAGGCCGTGCTTTGCCACTCCGAGACGACGAAACGCCCCGCACCGTCGCTCTTGCCTTCAATCAAGGGACGGAGGCTCTCGCCTTCCGATTCAGAGGCTGCCATCCCGCAGTAGTCGAGGATCGTCGCAAAAAGGTCCAGATGGGAAACCGGGGCCTTGACCACCGAGTGGGCCGGGATCACGCCGGGCAGCCGCATCACCAGCGGGACGTGGACCGAACCCTCATAGAATACAAACTTGGAATACATCCCGTGATCGCCCAGCATCTCGCCGTGATCGCTGGTGAACACGACCAGCGTGTTGTCGGCCAGGCCCAGCTCGTCGAGCCGATTGAGGATCCGGCCCACCCAATCGTCGACCTCCGTGACCAGTCCGTAGTAATCGGAGATCATCTGCCGGACATTGTCCTCGTCGCGATAGGCAGGGTCTTTGCCGCCTCCCACCTTGCGATAGGGCGAGTCGGCTCGCGGATCGTCGATGCTGGCCGGGACCGGCATCTCCGCGGCCGGGTACATCCCATAGTAGGGCCGCGGCAGTACCATGGGCGGATGCGGCGGGCCGATCGAAATGGTGAGCGTGAAGGGACCGTCCTTGAGGCGTTCCAGCCCTTCCAGTCCCTCTTTCGCCGTCCAGGCGGTGTGCGTGTGTTCGGGCGGCACATCGAGGCAGCCGTAGCTGGTCCCCTGAGAGACGTCGGCCTGCCCCTTACCATACGCGCCGTCGAGTGGGTCCGGCTGATACGGACGCCGGTACATGTTCGCAACAAGCTCGCCGGGGCGAAGCGGACGGGACGGAACGTTTTCCTCGATGTACTTGACCAAGGCTTCCGACTCCGAGATTTCCGCCCGAGAGCCGGACGGGCGTTTACCATTGACCCAACGGACCGGCCGATTGTAATCGAGTGCGAACTGGTAAGGACTGTGCCACTTGCCATGGTATTCGCCCCGGTAGCCGTGACGCAGGAGGAGCTGATCGAAGGTCGGCACGTCTGGCACATCCGTGCGACGGATGTCTTTGTTATTGGTGACTTTGGTCGATTCGATACTGTGGCCGGTCAGGATCACCGTCCGCGCAGGCACACACACGGGGCAACCACTATAGGCGTTCTCAAAACGAGCTCCTTCGCCGGCCAGCCGATCCAGGTTGGGCGTCCTGATGACCTTGTTCCCCGCACAGCCGAGGGCATCGAAGCGCTGCTGGTCCGTCATGATGAACAGCAGATTGACCGGCCGCTTGGAGGTGTCCGGAGCGGAAGCAAAACCAGCCGCCGCCGTGATGAAGCAGGCCAGCCCGACGACCGCCTGCGGGAATGATGCACGGAAATACCGTGTCACGGTAAGCTCTCCTGTATGTTCGATCTTGGTTGCCAGTGTCGGCAAGAAGACCATTCGGCTATTCGGGAATCACCCAGCGCGGTGCGATCTGATCGACCTCGTCGGCCGTGATCAACCAGTTCAAGAGCCGTTGCCGCAAATCGTCGAGGACGGGCTTGTGGGCAGGATCCCCGGCCAGGTTCTGCCGTTCCCGGGAATCGTTCTGCAGGTCATACAGTTCTTCATATCCGTCCGGATAGTAATTGTACTTCCACCGCCGCGTACGAACCATCTTGGCGTCCGGATGGCGAACTCCCTTGACCCCTTCTCCCTTCACGAATGAAAAATCCAGTCCACCACTGGTGATGACTTCGGGAATGACGTTTTCGCTAAACACGGCGTCGCGCGGCGGTGAAGTTCGGCCGGACTCGCTGCATATCGGCACCAAGCTGTGGCCCTGGCAGTTCTCGGGTTCCGGCAGGCGCGCGAGCTCGAACAACGTCGGCAACACGTCGATGCTTTCAACCATCGCGTCATAGCCGCCTGGCCGGACAGCGCCCGAAAGACGGATCATCAACGGCACGCGGATCGAGGCCTCGAAGAAGACGTTTTTCCCCAGCAGTCCGTGCTCCATAAGCTGATCGCCATGGTCGGACGTGAAGACGACGATCGTGTTGTCGCGAGCACCGGTTTCCTTCAAGGCGTTCAGGATCAGGCCCACCTCCCGGTCGAGATGGCTCACCGTACCGTAGTAGCTGCGATAGAGCCACTGGAGCTGGCTGCGGTCCATGGCGTATTGCGGTTTCTTTCCGCGCAGGATGAGCTTCTCGACCGGCGGCGGCAGGCGGCCGATCGTCTCGAGGGTTTCCGGCTCGGGCAGGGGGATCTCGACGTCGTTGTACATCGAATCGAACGGCACGGGGACTTCATAGGGGCCGTGCGGCTTCCAGAAGGAGCAGAAGAGGAAAAACGGCTGCTCGCCGCCGGCCAGCTCCTTCAGCCGCTCACGGGTGCGAATTCCCGTCCAGGTTGTATCGGTGTACCGCTCGTCGATCGCCGCGCGGTAGGGATTGGCATCGGGAGGCAAGTCTCCACGAAGCCGCGGAACCTGCCTTGCCAATTTGCGGTAGGGAATTTCGCACATCGGGTCGTTCGCTTGGCGCCAGCGGGCATACGCCGACCACGGATCGGTGAAGTAGACTCCGTCGTGCAGGTCGACCAACTCAAACCCGGTTTGCCGGGCTTCGTCCGCCGTGGGTGGATAACGGTAATAAAGATGGGATTTGCCCACGATCGCCGTACGATAGCCGGCCCTCTGGAGCCGGGCCGGCAGCAGCACCTCGCTCGCCGCAAGGGGCGTATAGTTCACGCGGTTGCGATGGCTGTGCGGATAACGCCCGGTGAAGAAAGAGGCCCGCGAAGGTACACAGACCGGTGCTTGGATGAAAGCATGGGAGAAGTTGGCCGATTCTTTGGCCAGCCGGTCGAGATGGGGAGTCTTGATAATCGGATTGCCGTTGGCGCCCACGCAGTCGTAGCGGAGCTGATCGGCCATGATCCACAAAATGTTGGGCCGATGCGAGGCACTGGCCGGAGCCGTCGATTGCGTCGCTGTCTCTCCCTTGGGCTCGTCGGCCCACCCTGGTGAGGCGTACAACACGGACCCGATGATTGCTAGCCAAAAGAGAGTACGGTTCACCGTTCGTGGCGCGATCATTGAGAACCTCTCCCGGTTCAAGGATTGAGCGAGGCTAGGGGAGCACGTAGCGATAGCTCACAAACGCCACATACTGGCCGTCAGGCGACCAGGAAGGCACGTTGATCGTTCCCTGCCCGCCGAACAGTGTAGCGATCACCTTGGGTTTTCCGCCCTCAATCGGCATCAGACGAAGCACCACGTCCTTGTTGGGCGGATGTCCGGTGACACTCTTGTCGTACGACATGAACACGATCCACTTGCCGTCGGGAGAGGGATGCGGGAACCAATCGGCGTAGTCCCTGTCGGAGGTCACCTGTTCCTGCTCCGTACCATCGGGGTTCATCCGCCAGATCTTCATGATCCCGGTACGTTCCGACTGGAAATAGATCTTCCTGCCGTCGGGCGTGTATTCCGGCCCGTCGTCGAGTCCTTCTGCCGTCGTCAGCCGCTTCTCCTCGCCGCCTTCGGTCGGAATCGTGTAGATATCGTAGTTCCCCTTGCGCTGACCGCAGAAAGTCAAGGTTCCGCCGTCCGGCGACCACCCGTGCCAGTACGAAGGCGCCTGCGGCGTCACCAGCCGCGGGGTTCCGCCGCCGGCAGGCAAGACGTAAATCTTCGATCCCGGCTTTCCGTCAGCGGCACTGATGGCAAGCCAATTGCCGTCGAAGGAAAGTCCATGGTCGTTATTGCTGCGCTTGACGTCCCCCGTGTCCAAGGGCGTCGGCTCGCCCCCTTCGACGGGAAGCGTGCACATCGCCCACTGCCGATTGATGTAGAACAGTTGTCCGTCGCGCGACCAGTTCGGCGCCTCGAAACTCTTGCGTTCTCGAAAGATGGTTTTCCGCTCGCCCGTCTCAATCGAGACGGTTTCCAGACTGGTTTCCCGCACACGTTTTTCGTTCGGCTGGGCCACGCGATTCTTCAGTACCACGTTGGAAAAGACTGCGGTTTCCGAGACGCCGGCATCGTGCGAACAAACTGCCAAGCCGACGTACACGGGGTCGGGCAACGCCAGTGACATGGCTCCAACCGGCTGAAAGGGGCCGCCCTGTTTGGCGACGGACACCGTGAAGACGTCGCCGTCGCGATCCAGCCTGACCGTCGCCGGCGTTTGAATCGGCGTCTGCACGCCCATCGTCATCGCGCCCTTTTCCTTCCGATACTGCAACGCAATCAGGCCGTCCCCGTGGACGGCCACATCGACGTACGGCGAGTCGGCCGCCAAATCCCGGCGGACCATCGCACAGGCCTTGCGATGCTTCATTTTCCCTTCGCCGACCCAATCCACGTCCATGCTGAACACCAGATCGCCGGTCGTCTTCTTCCAGAGGAACTGAAACGCGTCCTCATCGGCCCAGATGTTCGCGCCGCTGCCCTGAATGCGATACTGAGCCTTGTCGGGCAGGAACTCCGCAGAACCCCGCAATTCGATCTTGCCGACGTCGGTGGCGTTCTCAAATTCGCCCAGAGCGTCTGCCTGGACCGGGGCGGTCGTCAAGCACCATAGACTGAATAGAAGAGCTCCCAAGACCGGGATGAATCGTTGTGCGAGCCGGCTTACCAATGTATTCATGTGACTTGTGCTTTCTTTGCGTGCCTTGTTAACTACCAGACTAGTTCGTTTGCCGCCGGCTTGGCTCGGTTTCATTGCGGCAGCGGCCTGATAAAGATGTTTCGCCAGCGGCAAACGGCGCCGGGGGCCCAACGATCCTTGCCAAGGCGATCTCGCGGTCCGTTGTTATGGACCTCCACGGAGATATGGCCGCGGCGGCCCAGAAGCGACGCAACCCCTTCCTTGTCGAAGCCCGGCCACTTGATCGTGGATGCATCCATTTCGCAGATCTTCGTGCCGTTGATCCACGTCGTCAGATGGGGGAGCTCCCCTTCGCAGCGGATCTTGAAGGTGTTCCAGTCGCCAAACTTCCAAGTCCTCAAGAACTCTTCGACCGGAGCCGCATAGGTCAGCAAACGGCGTTTGTCTTCCGTCACCGGCTGAAACGCGGTCCCGGGATCCGCCTCCTTGAGTCCGATGGGCTTTCCGGTATCGTCGAAGACCGCCGTAAGGGAATAGGGGAGGGCGTAAAAACCGGCTAGGCCGTTTCCGTAGAAACCGCCGATTCCGCCGTCCCTTCGATGATCGATGAGAATCTGAAATCCGACGTTTCCCGCGGGTGTGGTCCGCACCAGCACTCCCGTGTCAACGGCCCAATCGGGCTTTGCCTCAATCAACAGTTCAAAGTCACCAAAGGCTTCGTCGGACACGAGGTATCCCCCGAGTCCCGAGCCGGGCGGGTCTTGCTCTCCAATGATGGCCCCATCCTGAACGGTCCAACGTCCGCAAGTCTTCAGCGATCGTTCGTAAAACGAGTCTCCATTTGCGGGTTTCGTCCCCTTCGCCGGCTTGACGCTTTGGGTTCGCGGCATAGGATGCCAACCGGCAAGCGTTTTCCCGTCAAACAGAGGACGAAACCCTTCGGGCGGTGATTCGCCGGCAAAGCTGTTCGTGTGGAAGTTCCATAGGCAGCCACTGGAAATGCCGCAACACAGTTGCCGCGTTATCGGAACTGAACAATTCGGCCGGCCGGCCATCAGGGTACGTAAAGCCCGGTGCCACAAACCGCTCCTCCGCCCCGTACTCGCTCACGTCGGGCCACATCTCGAAGGTGAGCGTTTCCGGCGTGATCTGCCTGCGGTCACGGCTCCAGTAAACCCACCCCAAGCTCGCAGCATCCCCCGGGCAGCGGAACCAACCCTGGTAGCCGCAAACCACTTTTCCGCGCAGCGTCGTCGCGTCGACAACGTCACCGGCGATCGCTTTCGAACCGGCCGAGCCGGCAAGCACCAAAGCGAGAACCATCGGCAAACCGACAGCTCGATACATCGTTCCCTCAGGGATGTTGCCTGACAAACTTGCGAGTGAAATCGAGCACCGACCGGGTGAATGCCCACGGCTCGGTCTCGGGCGTGCTCCGTGAAGGAGCCTCCAGCCAACTCTCGATGACGAATTGGTCGGGCGAGCCTTGCACCAGCGCGTAGTCGTATCCCTGCTGCATGATCGACACGTACCAGGTGGAGTCGTCGGCCAGACCCTTGCGGGCCAGCCCCGGGTAACCCGACGCCCAGTAGATCAAGCTGAACGGCAGCTTGCGCTGGCGGCAGTGCTGTTCCAGCTTTCTGACGTCCTGCCAATTGCCACGATTGAACACGACGAACTCCGCCCAGTTCACGTCCAAACGGTAGAAGTCCAACCCCCGGACCTGCAGTTCGGCCAGACGTTTCTCCAGCGCCTCGAGCCACCAGAAATGGTCCTCCAGCGGAATCGACGGGTACGTCTCGATGTCGCCGATCAACATTTCGGGATAGTGTTGGCGCACCTGCGCGATGAACTTGACCGTCTCCTCGAGCGCGTAGTCGTCCGACTTGTGGATGTGCATCCGGCAGCAGAGCAGCGGCTCATCCATCGCAATCGCGTGGATGTTGCCGCCAAGAGATCGAAAGCGGTCCCACTTGGGACGCTGGACCGCGAACGTCCTTTCGCCGGTGACGCCCCACGGCTTGACGGCCCCGACCTCCAGCGCGAACTTGAGCCGCCACTGCTGCATTTGCGAAAACCACGCCCGCAGTTCATCGTCCGTGAACTGCCTGTGCAACTGGTGGTCGGCGTACATGAGCACATCGATCGCCGACCGCGTTTCCTTCCACGCATCGGGATGCTCGAAAAGTTCGCGGAAACACTTCCCGTTGTCATAGGACGGAGGGCCCATCCATACCGTCGGATTGGCCTTTCCCTCTTGGCCGCGAAGCGGGGAGGCGGTCGCGGCCAGAGCGAGCAGGGCCCCCGCGATGAGTATGTCGGTCTTCGTCACGGCTTGCACTCCGGGGTTCTTGAACCGTCCAGTCATGCCGCGAAAGGGACCCGTTCGGCATTCGCTTCTCAAACGGGCAATTCTACATCGAACGATTGCTCAACACCATGAAGTCCGTTTAGAATTCCGTGCGCCGCGAGCCGATGGAAATCCGGCTCCCTGTGGACCACCCCATCTGCCTGCTTCCGACAAACGCATCTAATTTCAGTGTATCGCTTTCCTCACTCGGTGGTGCTATTATCAAAGGGGGGCAGATGAACCGACACGCATTCCCCGTCTCACGAAGGAGTCACGCATGAACCGTTCGTTGCCTCAAGCCAGGACATGGGTAGCCCATCGGGCGCCGGCTTTGATTTGCTGGCTTGCCGCATGTGCGGTGCTGCTCGTTCGCGGCGGAGCAGTTTTCGGTGCCGTGCCGCCGGCTCCTCCCAACGTGATCGTGATCCTGACCGACGACGAGGGATACGGCGACCTGAAGTCGTTCTATCCGGCCACCGGCGTCGAATCGCCCCACTTCGATCGGTTGGCTGCCGAGGGGATGCGGTTTTCCGATTTCTACGTCGGATCGGCGGTTTGCAGTCCGTCGCGGGCCGCGCTGATGACCGGCTGCTACCCGCAACGGGTCGGCCTGCCTGCGGTTCTGGAAGCCGACTCCAACGTTGGACTGAACAGTGAGGAAGAGACCCTTCCCGAACTCCTGAAGGCCGGCGGTTACCGCACGTGCTGCATCGGCAAATGGCACCTCGGCGACCGCCCCGAGTTTCTGCCCACGCGGCACGGCTTCGATGAGTACTTTGGCTTGCCGTACTCGAATGACATGTGGCCCAACCATCCCGTCAAGAAGAACTTTTTCCCTGACTTGCCCTTGATGGAAGGGGAGCAGACGATCGCATTCAACCCGGATCAAAGTCAACTTACGCGGCAGTACACGGAGCGAAGTGTTGACTTTATCGAAAAGAACAAAGACCGGCCGTTCTTCCTCTATCTTGCACACACCATGCCTCACGTCCCCCTGGCGGTCTCCGATCGCTTCCAGGGCACATCGGGCCGGGGCATCTATGGCGATGTGCTGTTGGAACTGGACTGGTCTCTGGGCGAGATTTTGGCCACGCTGAAGCGGGAGGAAATCGACGATAGAACGATTCTCGTTTTCCTGTCCGACAACGGTCCCTGGCTGAGCTACGGAGATCACGCGGGCAAGGCTGGGCCGCTTCGAGAAGGCAAGACCACGACGTTCGACGGCGGCCAGCGCGTGCCTTGCATTGTTCGCTGGCCGGGGAAGGTTCCCGGCGGCCGGGTTTGCCGGGAAATCGTGACTTCCATGGACTTGTTGCCCACGCTTTGCAGGTTGGCCCGGACGCCCATGCCCAAGAAACGTATCGACGGCAAGGACATCTGGCCGCTGATGGCGGGGCAACCGGGCGCTCGCAGCCCCCACGAAGTGTTCTTCTACTACAACGCCTGGGCGCTGGAGGCGGTGCGGATGGGCCGGTGGAAACTGGTTCTGCCCCACGATTTCTACGCCGTCGTCAAGCCCGGCACCGACGGCAACCCCGGCCAGCACGAATGGACACACGTCAGCATGGCGCTTTACGACATCCTCAACGACGTGGGAGAGACGACCGACGTGGCGGGCGAGCACCCGGAAATCGTCGACCGATTGCTCGAACAGATCGCTCAGGCCCGCGAAGACCTGGGGGACGGCGTTCAGCAGGTGATGCCCGAGAAGAAGGACTACTTCCAATCTCGCCGGCTGTACCGGATCCGCGGGGAAGGGCAACGCCCGCCGGGAATCGCCACCACACCACCTCGCAGTTGGCTCAGCGAGTGAACGGTCGAGCACTTGCCTCGGTTTACCGGCCTTGCCATCACACCGCGTGGCCCGGCCATGAACGGTCGTCCTTGTCGACTCCTGGATCACGTGGGCGTTTTCTTCTAGCAAGGTGGACTTCGGAGCCTCGACGCATGGGGAAAGACCGAACCCAACTCAAGCGGACCCAACGGCCTGAGGCCGTGCTTCTTGTGATTGTTGTCGTCGTGACTTGGAGCTTTCGGCACCCGCTGCACGGCTCGGGAGTCTGAAGACGGCCCTCTTCCGCATCCTCGATGTAGCAAAGTGTAGTTGATTCCCCTGGATCCACCTGAATCTGACGTGATCCTCGATGATTCGCCGATGTGGCATTAGACGGCTCTTGTACTTCGTTTTCCGCGTATTCTGACCATCTCCCGGCGGATTGCTGCTACTTATCGTCGGCCAGGATGAGAATGACGTTCGGCCGTTGACTTGACTCGGCCTTCAGCGATGAGGCGCAAACAACTTCAGCAGTGGCCGTCGCGAGTACGGCAATGGCCAATGTGGCAATGCGGTGTGGCAAGCGACGCGGGACGCACCCGCGGCAACCGGCCTGCGTCGAGGCAAGAGAGCTCAGCATGATTGTCTCCTCCACCGGCATTCCGACCGTGCGGCACGCTCGTCATTCCCCCTCCACCCACTGCGTCGGTAGGAGCGGGTCGCGGATCGAGGAGAGCAAGGGGTCACGAGCGGCAACCCGTCTGCCGGCTCCTTGGCGGCAAGGAACCGAACACGGGCCCGCTCCCGGTATGTTCCGTGCGGACTTGTCGGTCAATTCCCGGCGGCAACCGGGACCGTTGTGAGAGGGATTGTGATCCATGGCAAGAAACCGAAAACAGCGCCGGCCGCGCTTGCTCATTCGCCGCACAAGCCTCCATGGAGGTCCTCATTGACACCAGCGAGTGCGCGGGAGTATCCTGGTTCGTAGTTCCTCCCTGAGACAACACGCCCGTCACGATCGCGCGTCCCCCAAGATCCCGCCCATGAAAACGCGACGATGGGCCTGTGTGACAATCCTGCTGTTTTCGGCCGTCGGCGTGCCGGGTGACGCGACCAGCTTCGCATTGCCCGTTACCGACGGCCTAATGCTGTGGCCGGCCGCTGGTGACGCGAATCGTCTGACCACGGACGCCGAGGGCCGGCTCGGACCGCCGTTTCGCCGGACGAACGGTTTGGATCAAGTCGTGACACCGTGCCGAACGAAGCCGATGTTACCATAGGTGTTTTTGCCTCGTCGCCCGAACGGAGCCCCGCCATGGCAACCGCCCGATGGTCGATCCTGCTGGCCGCTCTGGCTTTCGCCTACGCTGCGTATGCGACAGCCAAAGACGGATCTACCCGCTTGGCGTTGGAGGAGGTGGATGCCCGGCAAGATCGCACCTGCGTCGTCTTCGACGGCAAGTCGCCGAACAAACTGGTCTGCGACACGACGCTCCGCGAGTTGCCCGACGGAAGCTGGGTGCTGGTGATGCTCGGCTATGGGGACACGGAACCGCTGCCAGCCAACCGCATCTGCATCGCTCGCAGCAGCGATCGGGGGAAGACGTGGTCCGCCGTGAGCCCCATCGATTTCGGCGTCAAGTCGCAAGACCCGCAGAAGGCGCTCTGTCCCAGCGAGCTGATGGTCCGGCCGGATCGTTGCACGCTCGTGGTTTCGGTCCACAACGGCGGATTCGGCGACTGGAAGACGTACTTCGCCCATAGTGCCGACGGATGTCGCACCTGGTCCGCCCTGGAGCCGGCGCCCGGCAAGCTGGCGGTGCGCACGTTCATTCGCAATCACGTGGTCACGCGCGACGGCCGGATTCTCATGCCGTTCCAGCACTACAACCGCTGCGATGCCGCGGCAACGACGATCAGCAAAGGGCGTTTCCTCCACACACCGCGCGACCCGCGCAACGGGGTGATCGCCAGCTCCGACGGCGGCAAGACCTGGGAGATCTTCGGCGACGTCCGCATCACCGACGACGAGGACTATCACGGCTGGGCGGAAAACAACGTCGTCGAGCTGGCCGACGGCACCATCGCGATGATGATCCGGGCGGATCGGCTGGGCGGCGCGCTCTACTACGCCGAATCGAAAGACGGCGGTCGCACGTGGCCCGAGTTCGCCCGGAAGACCGATGTCCCCAACCCGGGCTCGAAGGCCACGCTGTACGCACTTGGCGGCGACCGGGTGGCCCTCCTGCACAATCCCAACCCCAAGCATCGCAGTCCGCTGGCTCTCTGGATCAGCTTCGACGGGATGAACACGTGGCCCTATCGGCGGGTCCTGGTGCCCGAGTCGGTCGATGAGGGGGGCCGGCTGAACTACCCCGATGGGTTCGTCAGCCGCGATGGCCGGTACCTGCACTTCGCCTTCGACGACAACCGCCATCGAGCCGTCTATTACGGGGCGAAGCTGCCGACGCGTTGAAAGGAAAGCCATGTCACTTGCCTGGATAAACCGTGCTTCGCTCTTCGGGGTGTGTCTGTTGGCCGCGGCAATTTGGCCGCCAAGAGGCGACTGCGCCGAAGAGCGCACGGCCGCGCTCGAAGGCGATGCGGCGGAAGTCGAGGTGTTCGAGCATTTCGAGCCCGACACGTTCCGCTTGGGCGTGAAGCTCTATACCGATCGCACGTACACGCTCAAGGAAGCCCCCGACCACCTCCTCGGGCAACCGTTCGCCCGCAGCCCGATCGACCGGACGGGCTTCCGCTGCACCAAGGCGGGGGTGGTGACGCTGCTGACGCCCGATCCCGCGCACCCGCGGGCATGCAGCCGGTGCGAGCAGCTCGAAGCGGCCGGATTCGTCCGCGTCGTGGAGCCCCCGGTGTTTCAACTTTTCGGCGAGGCGGAATACGATCGGGTCCGCGTCTATCAGAAGCGGCTCGATCTCGGCGAGCAGTACCGCCTGCCGAAATGGGCCGTGCTGGTCGGGCCGAAGCGGATGACCCGTTGGCGTCCGGCCCCGCCGAACCCGTGGCCGGAAAACGACGGCGAGCTGCTGTACAACGGGATCCGCCTGCCCAAGCAGTGGCCGCCGCGCCACCTGGACCCGGCGAGCGACGAGCCGATGCCGGTCCCCTACCTGGAGCATCCGCCGGAAGTGATCCCGATCGACGTGGGGCGTCAGTTGTTCGTGGATGATTTCCTGATCGAGTCGACGGATCTGGAGCGCCGGTTCCACAAGGCGGCGAAGTACGAGGGCAACCCCGTGCTCCGGCCCGAGACGGAACTGGAACTGAACGGGGATCGCAACGCGATCGCCTGCCCCAAAAGCGGCGGCGTGTGGTGGGACCCGGAAGAGCAACGGTTTCGGATGTGGTACGAGGCGGGGTGGATTCACACGATCTGCTACGCGACCAGCCGCGACGGCCTCCACTGGGATCGCCCCGATCTGGACATTCAGCCCGGCACCAACCGGATCCTCGACCGGGCCATCACGCCCGACTCGTGGGCCGTCTTTCCCGACTACGACACCGGCGACCCCGCCCAGCGCTGGAAGATGTACCTGAGGCCGCCGGGAGCGCACCAGCCGGGACTCTCGATGGTATCGCCCGACGGCGTCCACTGGAGCAAGCCGATCGAAAGCGGGCCGACCGGCGACCGCAGCACGATGTTCTACAACCCGTTCCGCAAAAAATGGGTGTACAGCCTGCGGTCGGCCGTGCGAGGGCGGAGCCGGCACTACTGGGAGTGCGACGATTTCCTGGAGGGCTCCCAGTGGCACGATTTCCTCGTGGAGTTGAATGACGACACGCCCGTGTTCTGGGCGGCGGCCGACCGGCTCGATCCGCCCGATGCCGAGGTCGGACAGCCGGCGCAGCTCTACAACCTCGACGCCGTGGCGTACGAGAGCATCATGCTGGGCATCCACCAAATCCATCTCGGCCCGCCGAACGACCAATGCATGAAGGTGGGGCTCCCCAAGATCACCGAGCTGAACCTGGCCTACAGCCGCGACGGGTTCCACTGGCACCGGCCCGATCGCGAGCCGTTCATCCCGGCCTCGCGCCGCGACGTCTGGGACCGGGGCTACGTGCAATCGGTGGGCGGGCTGTGCCTGGTTCGGGGCGATCGCTTGTGGTTCTATTACATCGGGTTCCAGGGCGACACCACCCGGCGCGGCGAGCACTGGCAGCAGAACGGCATGTACGATCGGGGCAGCACCGGCGTGGCCTTCCTGCGTCGCGACGGGTTTGCCTCGATGGACGCCGGCCCCCAAGGGGGCAGCCTGACGACCCGTCCGGTCCGTTTCTCCGGCGAGCACCTCTGGGTCAACGTCGATTGTCCCGGCGGGAAGCTGACGGTCGAAGTGCTCGACGAAAACGGGCGCCCCATCGAGCCCTTCACGGCCGAGCGATGCACGGCGATATCGACCGACGGCACGATAGAACAAGTTGCCTGGCGAGATACGCCGAGTCTGGCCGCGTTGCGGGATCGACCGGTGCGGTTTCGGTTTCGTTTGACCGCCGGTTCGTTGTTCGCCTTCTGGGTCAGCCCTGCGGCCGACGGGCGTAGCAACGGTTACGTCGCCGCGGGCGGTCCCGGCTACCCCGGCCCCACCGACACGGTCGGCCGCAAGGCACTGCAATCGGAGAATGGCGACTTGCCGGCGTTCTGAAATCGACCGTCCCGATGGACCAATACACACCCGCTTGAGGAGCCCGCGATGATCGCTGATATTGCACGCATGCGAGTCGCCGCCTTTCTTGCCGCCCTTGCTGCGCTTCTTGCCGGAGACGCCGCCAGCGGCGCAGCGCCCGATCTTGCCGCGATCACCCGGCCGGGGGCCAACATCCAGCGGAGCATGAAGCTGATGGAGGAGTCCACGGCCCAGGCAAGAAACACGGTGAGGATCCTTTTCTATGGGCAGTCGATCACTCGCCAGAACTGGTGGCCGATCGTGGGCGATCATCTTCGCAGGACTTATCCCAACGCGAATCTCATCGTCGAGAACCGGGCAATCGGTGGATTCCAGTCGCCCAGCCTGATCCAAACGGCGGAATTCGACCTCTACCCGTTCTATCCCGACCTGCTCATCTTCCACGTCTACGGCGGCCCCGGAGACGCCATGGACAAGTGGGAAGAGATCATCCGGCGCACCCGAATGCGCACGGCCGCGGAAATCCTCCTCTGGACGCACCATGACGTCGGACGCGAACGGGACTACGAGGAATCCGAACGGATCCGCCAAATCGCGATCAAATACGACTGCGGCCTGGTCGACGTGATGCAGCAGTGGCAGCAGCTACTGGCCCAGCGGAACCTGCCGCCGAAGGCCCTGCTCAGCAGCGGTCCGCATCTGAACCAGGAAGGCTGCGAGCTGCTCGCCGGAATGATCATCCCGTTCTTCAAGTACGACCCGCAGCTCATCAGCGACGAGAGCCGAAAGCTCGTGACGGACGTTCCTTTCGCCGACCGGAAGCGCGCCGGCCGGCTCCCGGACGGCAGCATCGAAGTGACGTTCACGGGCAACCGGATCGACGCGATCGGCTCGCCCGACGCCGGCGACGCGCCGCTTGCCGAGGTGCTGATCGACGGGCGGAAGCCCTCGACGCTTCCCGGGCTTCACGTTCTGACTCGGCCAAGCAACGCGCCGTTCGACGCCGTCCGTCCCGCGCTGAAACGCATCGGGCATCAAGCGCCGTTGGTGGAGGAAGACTGGACACTCGAGATCCAGGAAAGCACGCCCGACGGAACCCGCTTCCGGTTCCGGGCGAGCGGGTCTGTGACGGGGGACGACGGCGTGGGGACCAATACGGAGGAATTCGCGTCCCGTTCCGGACGTGTGGTCATCGAGCCGGAAAGCAACTGGATGATCGCCTGGGCGCTGGAGTATCGCAAGCGGCAGATGCCTCCGGATTTCCGGGTGACGTGGAGCGTGGTGTGTCAGGGGACGGACGAGCTGCGATTTTCGCCCGCGAAGCACGACGGCACGGAAACGATCGTGACCCTTGCGCAGGGCTTGTCGAACGATACGCACACCTTGAAGCTGATTCCCCGGAAGCCCACGGAACTGCCGATCTCCGGTTTCCGGGTCTACTGCCCGCCGCTCGACTAGTCCAGGGTGTACTGCGGGATCTTCATCAGCTCGCCGTCTTTGAGGGCCGACTGGTGAGCGACGACGCCGGCGACGGTCATGTTGAGCGCCCAGGCGACGTCGACCAGCGGCTTGCGCCGTTCGAGGATCGACATCGCGAACTCGTGGCCCAGGTATCCGTGCGAGCCGCCGTGTCCGCCGGCTTCTACGCTGGGCGGAAGCGCCGGCTTCTCCAGGCTCGGGAGTTTCTTTTCGAGTCCTTCATAGTCCATGCCGATCATCGAGCCCTTCTGACCGCGGACCCGACCGACTTCGCCGCCGTAGCCCGGCGTATCCCAACTGACCCCCATCCGGGCCATGCCGCCTTCGCTCGTGTGGAACAGCGCAATTTCCGTACCGAAAGGGTTCTTGTACCGGTTGTTGTTCGGCTGCAATCGTTCGACGAGGCTGGGCATCCCCATGCACGAAACCTCGGTGAAGCTGCCGCCGGTCACGCCCACGTAGTAGGCGTTCGAGTGCGTCGGATACCACTGGGGCGGGAGGCCGACCCGCCAATCCTTGTACGAGGCGATGCCCGAAGCCGAGTAATGGAAGTACTCGCCTTCGCTGTAGACGAGCTTGCCGAAACCGCCGGCGGCGTAGATCTCTCGCATCGCGTAGAGGTCGGCGTGGTAGCAGGACGTCTCGAACAGCATGTAGTTGAAGCCCGACGCCTTGACCGCTTCGTAGAGTTGGTCGGCCTCTTCGAGCGAACCGAAGACGGCCGGCACCGCACTGGCGACGTGCTTGCCGTGCTTGAGGACCTCGATCGCGTGGCGGCAATGGCTCGGCGCGTCGGTCGCACAGAAGATGGCCTCGATGGAGTCGTCCTTGACCATCTCTTCCAGCGAGGGATAGGTCTTTTCGCACTTGCATATCTCGGCCAGCGCTCGGCAACGGTCCGGGAACAGGTCGCTGACGGCAACGACCTCGACGTTCGGGTGGTGCTGGAGAGAGAACTGCGCGCCGAACTTACACGCTCCGTACCCCACGATACCCATGCGGATTCTCCGGTCCGAGACGGGCTTCCATTGCTTGGCGGCTTGCGGGTCGGCTTTCTCCTCCTCAAATCCCTGAATCTTCGGCACTTCGGCCGCCTTGGCCGCCGAGGCGGTTCCCAGAGCGGCTGCCGCGAACGTGGCGCTTCTCAAGAAGGAACGTCGTGAGGTAGGTTCGTGCATGGTGGGTCCTCCAGCAAAGGGTGGTTCGGGAACTGCGCCGGGCGGCACCAAGATCCGCCACGGACGAGTGTGACGTTCTCGTCGTTCCAGGAGTCCTTCCAGGGTCACTTCGTTTCGCCGCGATAGATGGCAACGTCGGCCACGCGGCCCTCGAAGTTGGCGACGTTGTCGCTTCGGCCGCCAAGGAAAACGTGCGAGCAGTCTTTCGGTCGCGTAACGCTCGCGCGGCCCGAGATGATCGGCTTCTCCTCGAAGTTCAGGTAAACGCGCACCTGGTCTGCCTGGCGGACCAAGCGCGCGTGGTTCCAGGTCTTCGGTTCGATCACGGGACCGCCCGTCAGCACCTCCTGCTTCTCGTCGCCGTTGAAGAACATCAGGCGTCCCTGCTTCTCCTCGCCGAGCCAACGGCCGCAGATCCCCAGGTGGTCGCCGGGGCAACGGTCGACGCCCTCGGGACCGCGCGAGAAGACGTAGCCGGTAATCGGGCGGTTATCATTGGGCAATCCGTTCCGGAAGAAGAGCTCGACCGTGTAGTCGTCGCCCAGCTCATCGACTTCCGCCTTCATGCGACCGCCCACGAATTGAATCGCACGCGACGTCTCCCCGCCGCATCGCAGGTCGTCTCGCTCCGGGCCGTCGAGATAGAACAAGTAACCGGTTTCGAGCCGGCCATGGTGGCCTCCGCCCGAGATGTCTTCGGCCAACGTGCCGTCGATCTCGCCGAGCCGCCAATAGGCAAGCGGTTTCTTCTCGAGCACCTTCTTCGCATAGGGTGCGCTCGACGGGTCGGCCATCTTGCGTTTCCTGCCGCTCAGCTCCTCGAACATCGAAAGGAGCGTGTCGGTGATGATCGTCTCCGCGTCGACTTGCAGCCCGGCGGTTCTCGCCGGCCACGCGTTGTAGCCTCCCAACGGAAGCGCTTCGGGCGGCGGGATGTAGCCTTCACTCCCGTTGGCTAATTCGATATTGAACGCGTCGGCCATGGGAGACCGCCGCTTCAGCTTCAGGCCCGTGATGGAGTACGTCTCGTTCGGTATCGCCGCGATGCCGAGATCGCCGATACACATCGCCTGGAGCTTCAGCTCGCGAACCGGATCTTCCCTGAGGTATTTCGCCTCTCGGGCGTAGACTTCCTGCTGGTTGCGGGGGACGGGGTCCTCCATCTTGTCGAGGATCGCCTTGGCCCAGGCCCATCGTTTCTCGTCGGGGACGCGCCGATGGAGCTTCACGCACCGCTCGGCAACCTTCAGCTCGACCCAATCGCGATACTCGATGCGCTGGTAGGCGCGCATCGCGGCCGCCGCAACCGATTCGGCGTATTCAGCGCGCGCGATGCTCTTGCGAGGCTTCGTGTAGTCCATCCAGTGCAGGTCGCCGCTCGTTCCGTTCGACATCATGGCGACGAACGACTCGTCGTCCGCCGCAATCTTCGTCGAGATGATGCGGACGAAGTCTCCGAAGTAATCGGCCGAGACCGCTTGGGAACCGAAGTAGTGCATCGAGTAGTTGGCCAGAATCCCGATCGGCTTTCCCTCGATCGAACGCACGGAAAGGACCGAAAGCTCATTGTCGACCGGGCCGCTGGGACCGATGTATTCCGGGTTCTGATAGCCCGGATGCATCATCACGCGAATCGTCTTTTCGCCGAACGGGTCGACGCCGATGCAATCGGGCCGCCGGATGAACACGCGACAATGCGTGTCCTCCTCGTCGATTGCCGAAGACCACCCGATCTGCGCCGGCCGAAGGTCGGCGACCGCCTTCTCCATACACTCGGCCAACTGGGGCCGAACTTGACGGACGTAATCGGGGTCGGCGTCCGTGCCCAGGCATCCGACCAGCGAGCCGGCCGCGTGGGAGTGAATGGCCGAGATCATCATGTTCCCGGTCGGGACGCCGGTCTTCTTCGACGCGGCCTCCTTCACCTCGTCACAGAGATCACGCGGCACAAACAGCGTGTCGACCACGACCAGGACCAGTCGGGTCTTGCCGTCATCGAGCGCCAATCCTCGGGCGAAAAGCGGATCGTTGACGCGGTGGCCCACCCGGGCCAAGAACCCTCCGCTGGACAACACGGGAAACTTGACCGGCGAAATATCGACCGCCGCCACGCCCGCTCGAAACGTCTTGCCGACGGGCGCTTTCGCGAAGGCCGGCGACGAAGTCGCAAGGAGCGTGCAGACGACTCCGACGACGAACCCAAGGCGACCGGACAACATTTCCGCAGACCGTTTCTTCATGGCGAGAGTCCTCACGGCGAAAAGGCGGCTTCGACCCGAGCCCGGCTTACGACGCGACGAGCTTGCCGGCGACCTGTTCGAAGTAGGCGGCCGACTTGGCGTGCGTCTCGAGCGATTCATTCGGGTCCCGTTCCCATTCGATCCCGAAATAGGGATTCTTGATGCCCAGCCTCTTGACTTCGGCGAGGATCTCGGGGATGCGTCCCTTGCCCTGCCCCCAGATCACGTCTTTCGCGTCGCGAACTCCGAACTGGTCGAGGTCTTTCAGGTGGAACGTCTTCACGCGCGGGCCGACCTTCTTGAGCGTCTCGACCGGGTCGAGTCCGCAGCGGCACCAGTGGCCCGTATCGCAGCAGAAGCCCATCCGTTGCGACCGCCCTTCCATCGCGGCGAGACCCGTCTCCGGATTCCAGTAGGTCGACGGTTTCGGGTGGTTGTGCAGGGCGAGATCGACGTGATACTCGTCGGTAAGCTCTTCAACTCTGTCGAGCAGCTCGGCCGGAGGCTCAGCGACAATCGCCTCGACCTCCGTTTCCGCGGCGAACTCGAACACGGCCTTCGCCGACTCGCGATCCTTCAACGCGGTGTAAAGGCCGATCATCTGGACGCCCGAATCCGCGGCCTTCTTCCGGAGGTCCTTTCGCAGGGTCGGGGAAAGTCCGGCCGTCGGCATTGCGTCGGGGTCCGCCGGGCTGAGCTTCTGCCAGGCGAACAGCTCGGTGTAGTGCAGGCCCGTGGCCGCCATCTTCTCGAGCGATTCGAACAGCGTGACCGTACGGAACGAGTAGGCCGAGAAACCGACCCGCCAACCGAGCTTCTGCGTGTTGGGCATTCCCCTCACAAGCGGCTCGGCGGCGCGGACGCGGAGACCTCCGAGACCGGACAGCCCGGCAACGGCACCCACGGCCGCGCTTCTCGTGAGAAACGTGCGTCGCGTCACTTGGGACATGGTTGATTCTCCTTCGGTACATGTATGCGGGCGAGGCTTTTACAATCTCGGGAGAGGACCCGTTTCCAGGTTGTCTTTCGGCCGCCCCCAAACAGCCCGTCGAAAAAGGGTGCCACTGCTGGCTTGCCCAGCAGTGCTGTACAAATTCGCTCGAAAACCACTGCTGGGCAAGCCAGCAGTGGCACCCAAGTCGCCGAGGGACTACTCTTTCAAGGGGACGCTACACCCGCCACGGCTCCCGCATCGCGCGCCAGAGCATCCGGCCGGCTTCGGCGTCGCCGAGGATCTCCTCCTTCTCCGGATCCCAGCGGACCTTGCGCTTCAGCCGGGTACAGATATTGGTCAGATGCGCGATCGTGTCGCTGCGGACCGCCACGTCGATGGTGGAGACCGTCGGCTTCCGGGTCTTGATGCAGTCGAGGAACTCGCGCTGGTGGCCCGGACTCTTGGGCAAGTGGATTTCGTTGGGGCCGATCTGCGAGTCGAGCAGCGATTTCGGCTCGGCGTCGATTTGACCGCGGCGGACGTACACCCAGCCCTCGGTCCCCTGAAACACGACCCCCTGCTTGTTCTGTTTGTTGTCGGTGTAGATCATCGTCACGCCGTCCGCGTAGGTGTGCCGAACGTTCCAGGCGATGGCACAGTCGGCCAGCCCGTCCTCCGGGAACGTGGCCGTCCCCTCCACCTCGACCGGGCCGGTATGGTCCGTGCCGTGGCCCCATTGGGCGATGTCCAGGTGGTGGATACCCCAATAGCCGCCGATGCCGCCCAGACAGTAGTCGGAAATGTGATACCAGATGCTGTAGCTCTCCTCCTTGCTCCACGGGCGGCAGCGATGATAGGTGTAGGGGGCCCAAGGGGCGGGGCCCAGCCACAGGTCGTAGTCCAGGTATTCCGGCACCGGCTGGGTGGGCTGATTCGCGAAGGGGAAGTCGTGAGGGACGCCCACCACGATGGTCTCCAGCTTGCCGATGCGTCCGTTGCGGACCAGCTCGCAGCCGAAGCGGAAGTTCTCGCTGGACCGCTGCTGCGTGCCCCACTGAAAGACCGTGCTATACCGGTGGCAGGCCGCGCGCAGGGCCTTGTCCTGGGCAAGGCTCAGCCCCAGGGCTTTCTCCGTGTAGATGTCCTTGCCGTTGCGCACGGCTTCGAGGGAGTGCAGCACGTGCCAATGATCCGGCGAAGCGATCGAGACGGCGTCGACGTCCGCCCGCCCGCACAGCTCGCGGAAGTCGTTGTACGCGGCACAGCCGCCGTCGCCGTAGTGCTGGTCGACGATCTGCTTGGCCTTTTCACGCTGCTTTCCGTTCACGTCGCAAACGGCCACGACGCGGGCGTCGCTCTGTCCGAGAAACGCCGACATCAGCGTTGGGCCGCGGTTTCCCAGCCCGATGCAGCCCACCGCGATTCGTTCGCTCGGGGCCACCTGGTTGCCCTTTCCCAGTGCGGAAGCCGGGATCATCTGAGGGCAGGCGACGGCGCCAAGAGCCGCGGCAAGGAAACGCCGCCGCGAAGGCCGCTCGCTTTCTTCGGTTGTGCAGTAGGACTCTCTTTTCATTCGAAATCTCCCGGTTCGGCGGCAATCGCCGCGAGTGTCATTTGGAGTTTTCCCACGTCGCGCCGATCAGCTCAACAGCCCGGTCGACGACCTTCTCGCCCTCGCACGATTCCATCGCCCTCACCTTTTGTCCGCGGCGGGCGCTTCCTTTGGCTTGATGAACATCATCTCGGCAGGCGTAACCCATCCCGATCTCAAGTCCACCCGGAACCAGCCTTCCCCATTTTTCTTTTGGAAGCGGCAGGGCGACCGCTTGCCGAACTCCTTGAGATCGTATTGCGCCCAGGTCTTACCCAAATCCAAGGAAACGATGATCCCCGTGGCCATCGGCGACGCGGGCGCACAATGCGATGCCAGAATCACGCCGTCTTGGATGATCATGTTGCCGGATTCGACCTCCGGATTGAACAGCAGCGTGTGCGCCTTGGGGTTGGCGATGTCAGCCGGGTCGCACCGAAAGACTCCCCGGTCGTACGGCTCGGGGCCGTTCGAGTCGCTAATCCAGTAGAGCTGCCCGTCGACGAAGTTGATGCCGCCGGCTTTGTACCGCGAGTTCAATTTATCCGACACGATGACCTTCCAACGCCACTCGTCCTTCTTCGCGTCATAAGTACCTCTCAGCCAGTGGCACTCGAACCCCTCTGCTCGATCACGGTCGCCCGTGCAGGCATAGAACGCGTTTTCGGCGGGGTTGTACGCCACGCAGTGGACGTGGCGGCAAATGACCGGGTTGTCGGGGTCGCCAAGCAGCGTGCCCGTCGAGCCTCCACCTCCAGAGCCGTTGTCCCGATAATAGGGACTCTGTCCGAAGGCATACGCGATTTTCACGGTCTGCCCGTTGTCGGTTGAGTAGTAGATGTTGACCGGGGCCGCGCCGCCGATCACGTTGCAGTAATTCCCCCACGCAAGCATCTCCACGCCGTTCACGTCCCACGTGTGAACGCCATCGATGCTGTGAAAGTACCAGCCGGGGCGGTCGGCGGCTTGGGGTGTATGCGGGATGTAATCCGCACCGTCGGTATCCTTCACCGTGATCTGCTCGTACGTTTTCAGGTTGTCCGTGCTGAGGTAGAGTTTTGCGAGCGCGCTGAAGAGAATGTTTCCGTTCTTCAGAATGCAGCTAAACACGACGTGGCGAGCGTCGGGAAACGCGATCCTGTACGGCCAGGTGCGGCCGTTGTCTTCGGAAAGGAAAACCGTCCCGTCCGCAAAACCGAACGCCTTGTCGTCGCGCTGCGAATCAAGGTAAGGACCCGCCGGCTGCGGGCGATACCAGAAGTGGTCCGTCGACGGGAAGTTGGACGGGGTATCGCTTGGGTCGGCACCGAGGCTGCGCGCGCCGGGCATCAACATCCCGCCGGCGGTTGCCGCCGTGGCACCCAAAAATCGGCGGCGAGTCACTCGTTGTTGTGGTGTCATCATGTCGTGCCTTTCGTGTTGAGGTAACCGTCCGGTCGCTTGCGCTCACAAGGACCAGCCGTCCCGATATTCTGCGCGGATTGCCCGGTCGGCCTCCTCACGGTTGACGATCCTGCAACGGGCGGGATCGAACTCCAGCGGCTGATCGAACAAGCCGGCGACGTTGCCCAGCAACGGCAATTCCATCACCGGGCCGGAGTAATCGAAGTCCGACAGCGGCGTCGGCCCGCCCTTGCAGGCGTGGCCCCACTCCCTTTCGTGGCTGCCGGAGCGCGGCGGCGTGTGCGGGGCTCCGCCCAGCGCGGTGCCGGCGATAAAACAACGCCTATCCATGAGTGTCTTCTTGGTTCTTCACACTGGTGGCGGGGAATGTTCAGTTCAGGTCCGGTCGTTTCTCACCCTTCAGCGGCATCCCGGGATTCGCGGTTCTCGGGAGGAATGGCCGGTTGAATCGCTTGCTCGTCCCGTCCCGAGATTACTTCTCCCACACTTCATTGATTGCCTCGACCGTCCGGTCGACCAGCACCTGGGCCCCCTCCGGGCCCACCATGTTGACCACGACCTCCGCACTGTAGCCGGCGGCCTCGACGGCCCGGGGCGTCGGCACGTAGCCGGCGTAGCTTGAGGGTGCACTGGCCAACTGGATCAGGATTGTCTGGCCGGCCGCGCTGCGGGCCTGGATCTGCACGCCATAGTCAAGGTACAGCTCGAAGGGGTTGGTGGCAACCGCAACGTCGCCCAGTCGAAGCACGTGCACCTCCACGGGGTAGACTCGCCGATCGCCTTTCTGCTGGGCATGGTAGCGATCCACCACCATTCCATAGTACACGCGCCAGTACCACCGCCGCGCGCCCGCTTCGCCCTTTGCCTTCTCGGCATCCATGGCGTCGCACACTTTCTGGGCATCGGCACACTCGGCCTCGGTGACGATCCGCGCAGGCAGATCGACCTGGCGAACCAGATGGACCAGCGGCACGTCGGCGCGGACGTCGCCAGCGATCACGCCGGCGACGTCATCAACGGCGTCGGCGATCCGCCTGCCCAACTCCTGGGTCCGCGTCAGCCCGCGCAGTTGTTGCATACGCGCCTCGCCCGCCTTGCCGAACGTCAGGTTCGGCGTCTGGTCGCCGGCCGGAGCGCAGAAGCCTAACACGCAGAGGTCCTCCCCGTGACGCTTGCGAAGCAGCTCGCGCACGTCGTGCCAGAAATCGGCGCTCACCTGGCCCCGGGGCGCCGATTGGGCCGGACACGCCAACGTGATGGCCGTCGCCTTGAGCCGTTTCTTGTGGTCGTAGAAGCAGAGGACGTCGACCGCGTGGTCCTCGTAGCCCTCGATGTGGCGGAATTCCGGGTCGTTGGGGTTCCCGTACATCTGGGCGTGGCCGTCTTCGTACACTGCGCGGCGATTGCAGCCGACAACCGCGTGGCCCAGACCCCAGGCGACGGCCCCCACCGACCGACTTTCCCACGCCTTCACCACCGCCTCGGCCAATCGCTCGTACAAGAGCGGCAGGTAGTCCTTCGGCTGCACGGCGTCACCGTAGTCCTTCTCGTCATATTCGTTCTTATAGACCATCATCGACGTGTGCGTGTGGGTGGCGGCCAGGAAGAGCTTGCCCACGTCGAACCCGGGCAGCCGGTCGGCCACGTGCTGGCGGAACCCCTGTTGGATGCCGGGCAGGATGCACAGATCGCAGGAAACCACGATCGCCTGGTCGACCACCCGATCCCCATCACGCGACTCCAGGGCCAACACGCTGGCCATGCAGCGGCTCTCGACCGTGGTGGCGATCCGCATGCCCGCCAACACCACCGGCGGCTCGGGCGTAATGTCGGCGGTGGCCGCGCCGACGAGCAGCTCCGCCCCGCTTGCGCCGTCACCAACGAGCGTCAACGCGCCGACGACCACCAGGATGAGGGTTCGCCTGCGTGAATGCATTCTGATTGTCCTTTCGTCCCCTCGCGCGATTACTTCTCCCACATTGCGTCGATCACCTCGACGGTCCGATCGACGAGCATCTGTCCACCCTCGGGCCCGACGAGGTTGCTGTGAACGATGGCGCTGTAGTGCCCGCCCCGCACGGCCCGGTCGGTCGGCAGGTACGTCCCCGGCCCGGCCAGTTGGATGACGAACGTCTCGACCGCCTTGCTTCGGGCCTTGATGCGAATCCCGAAGTCGGTGAACAGCTCGAACTGGTTCGTGCAGACCACGGCGTCGCCGATCCGCAGCACGTGCAATTCCGTTTCGAGCGTCGGCTTCGGGTCGGTCTTCTGCGCCTCGAAGCGATCGACCGTCACCTCGTACCACTTCATGCGCCGGTAGACGCGATCGGTGGCTTTGGGGTCCTTCTCGATTTGGGCGGCCGCCTGCTCGACCTCGCCCTTCGCTTCGGCATATTCCGCTTCGGTCACCAACCGCATGGGAAGGCGGATCGTCTCGACCTTGTGCACGAGGGGAACGTCGGCGTGCCGGTCGTCCTTGACGACCTCGTACGCTTCCTCGACGGCGCGGACCACGCGCCGCGCGATCTCGTCCAGGCGAGTCAGCCCGCGGAGGGTTCGCATCCGTTCCTCGGCCGCCTTGCGGTACATCAAGTGGGGCGACTGATCGCCGGCGGACCCCGTCCAGCCCAGCACGCACACCCCCTCGCCGTACTTCTCGTGCAGGGCCTCGCGCACGGGGTGCCAGAAGTCGGCGTTGATGGCCGTCCTGCTCTCCACCTCTTGGGAAGGACACGACACGTTCACCGCCACGGCAATCAGCTTGCCGGCCGCGTTCCAGGCGAACAACGTGCCCACGTCGTGGTCCTCGTAGCCCTCCAGGCCGCGGAATTCCGGCACGTTCGTGGGGCCGTACATGCGGGCCGAGCCGTCGGCGTAGACGGCGCGGCGGTTGTACGCCACCACCGCGTGGCTGAGCCCCCACGAAACGCTGGCCGGGGCGCGGCCTTTCCACGCCGTGGCAACCGCGTCGGCCACCCGCTCGGCAAAGAAGGTCTGATACCGCTCCACCGTCATCACGCCTTCTTTCGGAAGCACCCACTTGCCCGCCAACAGCTCCGGGGCCGTGTGCGTGTGGGTGCCGGAGAGAAAGACCTTCTTCGGATCCAGGTCCGGCACTCGCTTCTTGACTTCCTGACGGACAAGCTCCAGAACGTCTGCGGGGATATAGACCACGTCGCAGGAAACCATGATCGCCAGATCGGCGGATTGGCCGCTTTCGCGCGATTCCAAGGCCAGAACATTGGCCGTGACCGGCGTCTCCGTGCCCTGCGAGATTCGCAGGTGAAACTGCCCGCAAAGGGGCACCGGCTCGCCGGGCGTAATGTCGGTGCTCGCCGTCCCGACGAGCAGCTCCGCGCCGGACGCCTGCGCGACGAGCGCCAGCAGGCTGATCGCGAGGCAAGTTGACTTCCAGTTTCGTGGGAACATTTCGTCTCCTCCGCGTTTCTGCATGGTCTCGCCCCGCTTACCCTGGTCCAGGAGGCCTTCGTGTCTCCAAGATGCCGGGTCCAATATACGCCCGAGACCACTTGCAAGTCAAAACTAAGTCCTTCAAAATGGCTTCGCGCCTTCCGTAGCAGGCACACGCCGTGTGCCGTCCGCCGGTTGCCGCACCCGGCGTGTGCCTGCTAGATGGCATTTCGTGATTCTGGGAATCCTGGTGTGTGCCACTGCTTGCTTGCAAGCAGTGCCGGGAGGGCTTCTGGCCGGCAGTCTGATGCAGCACTGCTTGCAAGCAAGCAGTGGCACACGGCCCGTGACTCCCAAGATCGTGCAACTCTATTTCGTCCGCCAATGCGGCGGCTGTTCTTCGGCCGATAGTCCCCCTTGCCCCGGACGTCCCGCCATGCCATGCTCCCCGCGACGTGTTCTGCCGGTGATCCTTGGCCCTCTGCTTCTCGCCTCGGCCGCCGTGGTGGCCATCGCGGCCGAACCGATCGAGATGCACCCCAAGGGCGAGGCACTGCCGTTTGACCACCAGGGCCCCTTCGTCACCACGGGCGACGGCGGCGTGCTCGCCGCGGGCCGATCCCATGCCTACGTCAGCCCTGACGAAGGAACGACCTGGACGGCGTACCCCCTCTTCCAGGACAACGAGAAGTACCAAGCCCGCGACGAACGGGCGCTCCTCCGGTTGCGCGACGGCACGGTGATCCTGGCCTGGATGAACGACCGCCAGCGACAGCGGGGCGGCCCGTGGGGTGAAGGCGGGGAAGCCGAAGCGGCCCAATGGGTCCTTCCCGTCTACGTCAGCCGGAGCGTCGACGACGGGAAGACCTGGACGGAGCCGCTGAAGATCCAGGATCGTTGGTGCGGGGCGATCCGCTCGCTCATCGAGCTCGAGAGCGGACGCCTGGTGCTGGTCGGCCAAAAGGTCATCCCCTGGCGGCACGTCACCCTGACCTACGTCTCCGACGACCAGGGCAAAACCTGGACAGCCAGCGAGCCGCTCGACATCGAGCCCAAAGACGGCGGCGACCACAGCGGGACCATGGAAGGGTCCGTCGCGGAGCTGACCGAAGGGCGCGTCTACATGCTGATTCGCACCACCAAAGGCTGGTTCTGGGAAGCGTTTTCCTCCGACGGCGGCTTGACCTGGCAGGGCCTCGCCCGGTCGAAGATCCGGTCGAGCACTTGTTGCGGGCAGTTGGGACGGCTGGCCGGCGGCCGACTCGTGCTGCTCTGGAACCGCCCCACGGAAGACGATCCGCACAACATCCACAGTCGCGAGGAGCTTTCCGTCGCCTTCTCGGAAGATGACGGGAAGACCTGGACCGAGCCCGTGGTCGCATCCCGGCGACCGCTCCGGCCGGGCGAGCCGTACTACATGGCCCGGCAATCGTACCCTCACGTCTACGAGCGCCGTCCCGGCGAGCTCTGGATTACGACGATGCAGGGCAGCTTGCGCATGAAGATCGCCGAGGCCGACCTGGCCGGGCAGCCGGACGCAGGGGCCCTCGACGCGGACGTCACGATCGTCGCCTTCGGCACGTCGACGACGGCGCGACGCGCCGGCGTCGAGAGCGTTTACGCCGACCTCCTACGAAAAGAGTTGCCCCGCCACGGCCTTTCCGCCCGGGTCGTCAACCAGGGCGTCCCGAGCAATAACACCAACGATGCCGTGAAGCGGCTCGAATCCGACGTCCGCGCCTACAAGCCCGACGTCGTCATCCTCCTGTTCGGCATCAACGATTCGATGGTCGACGTCTGGCGAGACGCCACGACGCCCCGCGTTCCGTTGGCAACGTACCGCGAGAACCTCACGGCCATGGTCCGGACGCTCAAGGCCGACGGGGCCCTGCCGATCCTCGTCACGCCGCAGCCGATGGCGTGGACGGAGAAGCTGGCGGGCCTGTACGGCGGCCCGCCCCATCACGAGAGGTCGCCCTACGACACGAAGGACCCGCTGGGACTGAACGCCACGCTGGTCGACTACGTCCAGGCCGTGCGCGACGTGGCCGAGCGCGAAAAGGTCGAGCTGGTCGACCTGTACCAGCGGTTCACCGCCCACAAGACCGCCGACGGCCGCGGCTTCGACGCCCTCCTCCTCGACGGCATGCACCCCAACGACCAAGGCCACCGCCTGATCGCCGACGCCCTCCTGCCGATCATCACCAGACACGCCGAGCGGCCGTAGCGGCACAAGCGCGGTTCACCCGCGTGGGAGAACGGGCCGCGAAGGAGCGGGCCGGTCACGGTGACCCATCCGTGAGCCGGCGGCTGATCTGCCGGCCACCGTCGCGTCCTGGCGTCAGTCGCCGTTTGACGCCTAACGACCAAGATCAGCGGCGTGCCGACCATCGGTGAAGATGTCCGTGAACCGAACACGGTTCCGGGTCAGAGACGTCAGCGCACGGAACCAGCAGCACGTCGCGTGCATCGCTTGGTTCGCCCACGAACCGGTCATTCCATCGAAACCGTCTCTTGAACCGATTGAAGCTGTTCACCCGGCAATTCAATCAGGGAAAGAGAAATGGACTGAGGCTCGGCACGAAACTCCACCAGGTAGAGATGCCTGCCATTGACTCCAATCGGACCGCGATCTTCCTTGACAATGCCCCGAATGGAGCGCGTTCCCAATCGAAACGTAACGAGATCGCCTTTGCGGAACTGACGTTCAGGCATGGCGTGTTCTCCGTCCTACTTCACCAAGGAGCGCCGCGAAGCCGGCGATGACGAGCGTGCACAGCCAGGCGACCGCCATCGAGGCGACGACGGCCAGCGACCGGGCGAACGTCGCCACCAGCGCGATCCCCAACCCCACCGCCGTCTCGATCAGCCCCAGACTCACGGCCACCAACGTCGTCACCAGAAGCAATGTCCGCAGGCTGAACTGGGCCCACCGCCGCCTTGGCTCTTGCATGGTAGGGCTCGCTTGGGAGACCGACATTGTTCCGCTCGGTTGTCCAAGAGTGCATTCAGCGCCCCTCTCCGGCTCCCGAAACGCGGTGTTGCCCACGCGCCAGGCGAGCACGTGCAGAAGAACGTCCGCCGTCACCGGGCACGAGCGGAAGACTTGGACTTCAAGAAAACGGTCGATCGAGTGCTCCGGTGCACGGCATGGTTCGCCGCGTCATCGAGTCTGGGGCTGACGTCGAGAAGCAAGTTCGCGACTGCCAGGCAGCCAAAACCGGCTGAGAAAATCGTACGCAATATCGTAATGCCTCAGCATGTGCAACATCTCGTCGCCAGTCAACGGCCGATTGGTCATCACTGCGTCGCCAGTGTCGCTCTTGAAGGAGCGGACAAACTCTCCGGTTTGATGTGCGATACGGTTCCGAATTCGAATCAGTTCCTTCACCTCTTTGATGACCTCGGACGGAATCTCGTCAGGCCAATGCCGACGAAGTAGGTCGATCTTCTTGTGTATCGAGCCGCGGAGGTAGTCCGAAGCTATGTCACCGAATATGCCCTGCAGATACGGCACATCAAGGAAGTTGCAGTGAATCAACGTGTAGTCGTTGAGTGCGGCCTCGATCGTGATGGCAGAGAATACGGTCGATACCATCAGCCGATTGTGGTTGTCGACACCGATGACACCCTCTGGTGTGATTCTTTCGTCATCGATCGCATCACGGTGCGATCTGGCGATGTCGAGTAGAGATGTGTACTGCCAAGAGTCGACGAAACTTGTCATGTCGTGCCCAATCAGAAAAGTGCGTCACCATTCGAGACACGATAGAAATCCAAGGGTTCGGCATCCATTCTGCATCGGCGAACTCAGTGAATATCTGGTTTCCGTACAAACCCGCATTCGGCGTCTTGTACGGACTGGTTTGCCGGATAGCGCGCTTCTTGAATACCCGATTCTCGCCGAACAAGCCCTTTCGTGTCAATGGGTTGGGGGCCCCCCCCGATTCACTCGGTGGTCTTATGCGGTAATACCACGGCCGTCTCGATCAGCCCCAGGCTCACGGCAACCAACGTTGTTACCCAGGGCGATTGCACGTTAACTCATTGTCCGAACAGCACTTGTTGCAGGTAGGAGTCGTCCCAGCCGGCGGTGAGGCGTCTGTTCTTCACGCCGACTTTGAGCGTCTT
>DATKZH010000076.1:0-2236 GCA_035528065.1 Thermoguttaceae bacterium
CTGAACCAGGTCGTGGTGCCGGACATGAACGTCGCGGTCACGCTGGGGTCAATCCCGATGTGAGCATCCAGGTTGCCGGTCCCGCCGTCGGTGCCGTAAGGCAGCCCGCGATCTTCCGGCCCGGACATCCCGGCAAAGCCGCCCTTTGTGGGCAGATTGGCCACCGTGCCGTCGAACATGTTGAGGATTGGCGCTTCAAGGGTGCCACCGACGGCTATCCCTGTAAGCTGGCCTTCCGGGTGGACATTCCAACCGTTTGCATCGCCAGTGTCGTTGGTCACCCAGGTGCCGGTCGTGCCTAGTGCGCCACCCTGCCCGTTGAGCCGCACGTCTCCGTAGTCGAACGGTTCGTAGAGGAGCATCGCGGCATTGGCCGAGGTGGTGAGAACGAGGGCTGCCATCGCCACGACGGCGAGGGTCAGTACGGCATTTGTTCTACTTCCGTTCATGACGTGGTACCTCCTTCAAATAGGCTCTCGAACATCCTTCCGGTCCATCGCTTGCGGCAAATTCAGATTTGCCGGGCTCTCAAACGACAGACACCGTGAATATTGATATGCTCAACAACTTGCGGCGAATGCTTCGAACTTCAGAGGGCTTCGCCGACCGTTCCTCGCGACCTCTCGCAACATCTGCTTGACGTGTCAATACAACTAGTGTAGCTTCAATTTTGATTATTTGGGCGAGGCCTGTTTGGCCGATCTCTCCAGTACGGGCGTACGGATACGCCCCAGGCCCAAGCATGGAGAGACAGCGATGGCCAAGCATTATATCGTACGGTTGAGCGACGAGGAACGGAAGCAATTGACGGAGTTGCTGGGCAAGAAGATTCTTGCGGCCAAGAAGCGCAAGCGGGCACAGGTGCTTTTGAAGGCCGATGCCAGCAAGGACGGGCCGGCGTGGATCGACAGCCGGATTGCCGATGCGTTTGGCGTCAGCGTCGTAACGGTTGAGAAGATTCGCAAGAGTTACGTTCTGGAAGGTCTGGAAGCGACGATCGGGCGCAAGAAGCAATGCCGGCCGTCGCGTCAACCGGTTCTGGACGGCGCGAAGGAAGCGCGTTTGGTGGCCCTGTGTTGCGGGACGGTGCCGGCCGGGCATGGCCGCTGGACGCTCCACCTGTTGGCGGACAAGTTGGTGGAACTCCGGATCGTGGAGAGCATCTCCCACGAAACCGTCCGGCAGGCTCTCAAAAAAACGAATTGCAGCCTTGGCGTCGGATGATGTGGTGCATTCCGCCGCAGCACAGCGCCGCGTTCGTCTGCGCCATGGAGACGGTGCTGGACGTGTATCAGCGGCCATATGACCCGGACTATCCGGTGGTGTGCATGGACGAGACGAGCAAGCAACTGGTGGCCGAGACGCGGCAGCCTCTGCCGCCGCTGCCGGGCGAGCCGGAGCGGTACGACTATGAGTACGAGCGTCACGGGACGGCCAATATCTTCCTGTTCACCGAGCCGCTGGGTGGCTGGCGGCACGTGAGCGTGACCGAGCGACACACCCAGATCGACTGGGCTTTGCAGGTGCGTGAACTGTTGGACGTGCGTTACCCGAAGGCCAAGCGAGTGATCCTGGTATCGGACAATCTGAACATCCACGATCCGGCGTCGCTGTACGAGGCCTTCGAGCCGGCCGAGGCGCGTCGTCTGATGGCCCGGCTAGAGATGGTCCATACGCCCAAGCACGGCAGTTGGCTCAACATCGCGGAGATCGAGTTGAACGTCCTGTCGCGACAGTGCTTCTGCCAGATGATCGGGAACGTGGCCACCCTGCGGGAACAGGTCGCCGCCTGGGAATCCGACCGCAACGCCAAGCAGAAGGGTGTAGACTGGCAGTTCACCACCACCGACGCTCGGATCAAGCTGAAACGGCTATACCCAAAGATTCAAAATTGAAGCTACACTAGCCTCAGGAAGCCTTTCCGAAACTATTAGCAGCGGACGGTTCCGCCGAACTTCGGGGGTTTTGCAGGAGGCCCCCAAATAAGAGGATAGAGTGATGAACCGACGTGAATTCATGAAGGCGAGCATCGGCGGCGCCCTGGCCATGGCGACTGGCTCGCTGGCGGCGAAGACGTCGTCCTCCACCACTGGCGCCGGTGCGCCAGCGCCGGCCCGGCCCAACATCGTGTTCATTGTCGCTGACGACTGCACCTACAACGTGCTGGGCTGTTACGGTGGGACGGACGTCAAGACCCCGAACATCGATCGCCTCGCGACCGAGGGGCTCACGTTCC
>DATKZH010000077.1:0-3788 GCA_035528065.1 Thermoguttaceae bacterium
CTACGCCTTCATGGCGACGTCGCGGCCGGCGCGCGACGTCGTAGGTAATTCGGCGAATCCCCCCGGCCCGTCGCCACGCTCCGCCCGATCGCTTCGATCCTCTGGCGCAGGCACGCGTGGCAGCGCTCGGCCGTCTCGTGAACGCACGCTTTTCCGGGGTAAATCTCATACCAGGTACGGTATCTCGACGGCGTGAGGTTCGGCATGACCACGTTGGCTCCCCGGGCCAGCCCAAGCTCGCGACCGTCGGCCGCGTTCAGCGTCGCCAGGGCCGTGGTGCTGGGGACGTTCGCTCGGGGACATACCAGGCGCGTCAGGGCGATGACTTTGTACGCCGTCAGCTCGTCGGCCGGCACCTGCCGGTCGTCCGCAGCCACGCAGCCCAGCTCGCCCGAACCCAAGGGAGTGTCGGGATGCGCGAGGTAGGGGCCGGAGCCGATCATGTCGAGGTCCAGCCTAGCGAAGAGGGCGACGTCGCGGGCCAGGTCGTCGTACGTTTGGCCGGGGATTCCGATCATCACGCCGCTTCCCACCTCGTACCCCAGCTTGCGGAGGGTTTTCAGTAGGGCCGGACGATCCGAGCGGCCTTGGTCCGGCCGCGGGGGGTGGATTCGGTCGTACAAGTCGGGATTGGAGGTCTCGAACCGGAGCAGGTAGCGGTCGGCCCCCGCCTCGCGCCAGGCGGCCAGATCCTCCGGGCTCCGCTCGCCCAGGCTGAGGGTCACGGCCAAGGGCGTCTCGGCCTTGATCTTCCGGATCAGGCCGGCCATCCAGTCGGTCTCCGTGCCCGGGTCCTCCCCCGACTGGAGCACGACCGTGCCGTACCCGAACGCGACCGCCTGCCGGGCACAGGCCAGGATCTCCTCCTCGGACATGCGATATCGGGGAACGTTCGTGTTGGGGGCCCGCAGGCCACAGTAGGCGCACCGCCTGGCGCAATGGTTGGAGAACTCGATCAGCCCGCGCAGATGGACCTCGTCGCCGACGCAGCATCGGCGCACGTCGTCGGCCTCGCGCCAGAGCTCGGCCAGACGCGTCGGATCGTTCTCGCGCAGCCAGATGATGATTTTGCTCGGTTCCATCGGAAGACTTCCCACGACGTTCCATAATCGCCCATTCACGCCGCGGGGGCAATGGCCTGCGGTTGGCTGCGGTTGTTCGCGGGCCGAGGGGACGCATTCTCTGCCGATTGCTCATCGGCCAACCGAAGATGGGGACACCGGCGGCGGGCCTTCGTTCGGAGGCCCGACGTGGACGTCCGCCCCGCGGGAGGAGTCCGGCCTCCCAACCCCGTCCTGGTTCCTCGCCGAGGCGGAATAGGAAGGACGGAGGGGGTTGTCGTATCCGCTGTTTCGGGGAAAATATCGAGCGCAGGCCGTCATCCACGCTCCGCCCAAATGCCCTGGAGGCGACTCCGTGAGCAGCAAGGTTCTAGACCAGTTTGAGGCGTTGGCCGGGCGGGCACGGGAAACCCTTCGGGGGCAGTCGGCCGATGACCGGATCCGGATCCAGGTCGGCTCGGCCACCTGCGAGCACGCCGCCGGCTCGCAAGACGTGCTCGACGAGTTCCGCAAGCACGTGGCGGCCTCCGGGCGAGACGACGTCTTGTTGCATCGCACCGGCTGCACGGGGCGCTGTAGCCGCGAGCCGATCGTGGGCGTGCTGATCCCGGGCCAGATGCCCGTGAAGTATGAACGCGTCGACCGGGAGCTGGTGCACGGGATCTTCACCCGGCACGTGCTCGGCGGCGAGCCGCTGTTGGAGCACGTGCTCGACGGCCCGGTCGAAAGGATCGCCGGGCACGAGATCCTCTACTGTACTGCCGCCCGATGCGGCTGGAAGGGGCGTGAGCTCTGCGGCGGACTGCTGCCCGAGAAGCTCCGCGCGGCCGGGCTCGGCCCCGAGCAAGTCCATTTGGCCACGGCGAGCTGTTTCGGGGCGTGTACATTCGAGGAGCTCGGGCAGTACGCGCACCTGCTGGTGCGGCCCGACAAGGTCCTCTACCGAGTCCAAAACGAGCAGGATCTGGACGAGATCATCCGGGAGCACCTGGTGCACGGGAAGGTGGTCGAGCGCCTGATCGTGTCCGGCAAGACGATCGGCCGGAAGTTCTTCGAGCTCTATGGGGACGTGGCGTTCTTCAATCAGCAGACGCGGGTGGCCCTGCGTCACAACGGGGTGATCGATCCGGAGAGCATCGAGGAATACTTCCACTACCGCGGCTTCGAGGCGTTGGCCAAGGTGCTCGATCGCGGCGACTCGAATTGGGTGATCGACGAGATCACCCGCTCCAAGCTCCGTGGCCGCGGCGGCGGCGGGTACCCGACCGGCAAGAAGTGGGCCATGGGCGCGGCGGCCGCCGACCCCACCCGATACCTGATCTGCAACGCCGACGAAGGGGACCCCGGCGCCTTCATGGACCGCAGCATGCTCGAGAGCGACCCCTTCAACGTCATCGAGGGGATGCTCATCGCAGGATACGCGATCGGGGCGTGCCGGGGCTTCTTCTACGTTCGGGCGGAGTATCCCCTGGCCATCCGGCGCTTGCGCAACGCCATCGACCAGTGCCGCAAGTGGGGCCTGCTGGGCAAAGACGTCCTGAATTCCGGGTTCGACTTCGACCTGGAGATCCGGCTGGGGGCCGGGGCGTTCGTCTGCGGCGAAGAGACGGCCCTGATCCACTCCATCGAAGGCGAGCGCGGTCAGCCTCGCATCCGTCCACCTTTCCCCACCGAGAGCGGCCTGTGGGGCAAGCCCACGGTGATCAACAACGTGGAGACGTTCGCCAACGTCCCGGCGATCGTCATCTACGGGGCCGACTGGTTCGCCCAACTGGGCACCGAGGCCAGCGGCGGGACCAAGGTCTTCGCCCTGGCCGGCAAGGGACGCCACACCGGGTTGATCGAGGTCCCCATGGGAACCACGCTCCGCGAAGTGGTCGAGCAGATCGGCGGCGGCGTGGCCGGCGGGAAGCGGCTGAAGGCCATCCAGACGGGCGGGCCCGCCGGCGGTTGCATCCCCGAAAAGTGGCTCGACACCCCCGTCGACTTCGACACCCTGACCCAAGCCGGCTCGATCATGGGCTCCGGGGGGATGATCGTCCTGGACGAAGACGACTGCATGGTCGACGTGGCCAAGTTCTTTATGGCCTTCTCCGAGGACGAGTCGTGCGGCAAGTGTACGCCCTGCCGGGAAGGGACGGTGCGGATGCTCGAAATCCTCGAGCGGATCACCAGCGGCAAGGGCAGCCTGGAAGACCTGGGCAAGCTCGAGCGGCTTGGGCTGTTGATGAAGAAGGCGTCGCTGTGCGGCCTGGGCCGGGCGGCGCCCAACCCGGTGTTGAGCACGCTCGACCACTTCCGCGACGAGTACCTCGCCCACGTCACCGAGAGCAAGTGTCCGGCCCGAAGGTGCGTGGCGCTGGTCCATTACGAGATCGACCCCGAGAAGTGCATCGGCTGCACGGCATGCGCCCGAAACTGCCCGGTCCCGTGCATCGCCGGCGAGCGCAAGAAGCCGCACGAGATCGACCAGGCCCGGTGCATCAAGTGCGGCCGTTGCTTCGAAGTCTGTCGTTTTGAAGCCGTCAAGCGGATGTAAACTGCGACGGGGGAGGGAAGTCGTCTCGCCAAGGCGCCAAGGCGCAATAAGGACTGAGGATTAAATAACCTCCCAAACTGTGGTATCCTGTCGGATGGGGGTTGGACGACTGGTCTGTGGCTGGGAGGAACGACGATGCGTGTGGAACCATATCCGTCGGAGGTCGAGCGTCGGATGAAGGGCTTGTA
>DATKZH010000078.1:0-5302 GCA_035528065.1 Thermoguttaceae bacterium
CGCCGATGCGCCGGGCTTGCTCGGTCTTGGCCGGCTTGAATATGCGGGCGGGTATTACCTGAAGTTCCGCGATGGACCTTACTGGATCAAAGGCGGCACTGATAGCCCCGAGGATTTCCTGGCCTACGACGGTTTCGACAATACGCGGTCGGGCAGCCGGTTCCCCGTGAAGAAATACGCCGGACACGTTCGCGACTGGAAACCTGGCGATCCCGACTGGGGTAATGGACGCGGTAAGGGAATCATCGGCGCGCTCAACTACCTCGCAGAAAAACACGTGAACCTGATATACTTTCTTCCGATGAATATCGGCGGCGATGGGCAAAACGTCTGGCCCTTTGCCGGCACGATCAACCCCGCCGGCGACCCCGCGAATGACAACGTGCACTACGACATCAGCAAGCTGCGCCAGTGGGAGATCGTCTTTAGCCACGCTCAGTCTAAGGGACTCGTCCTTCACTTTGTGTTCAACGAAGCCGAGAAGAACAACAAGCTCGAACTGGGCGGAAAGGAGCTCACGACCGAACGCAAATTGTTCTATCGAGAAATGGCCGCGCGGTTCGGACACCATAACGCTCTGTTATGGAACCTTTGCGAGGAGTACAATATCGGTGGGCTGGATCTCGGTCCGCAAAGCGTCAAAGAATTTGCCGCCTATATTACGCAGCTCGATCCTTACGGCCACCCGATCACGGTGCATCACGCGGGGGACCCCGTTGCAGCGTGGAAGCCGTTCCTGAGCGATAAGCTTTTCAGTATCACTTCACTTCAGATCGGCCGAAAGGACATCGAGCCGGTTGTGGAGACGTTCCGCAAGCTCACGGCGCAAGCGGGGCGGCCATTTCCGATTGCCGTGGATGAGTTTACGGTTACAACGAACGATCAGCCGTGGATGCCGACGGATGATTCCGCGGCGCTGCGAAGAGAAAAACTCTGGCCGGCCTATCTTTCCGGAGGACAGGTGGAGTTCATCCTGGCCGAGCTGCTTGATACGGAGGACTTCCGCAAGTATGATGATTTGTGGAACTACGTCTGGTACGCTCGCCAGTTTATGGAGACGCAGTTGCCGTTTTGGGAAATGGAGCCGGCTGACGAGCTTTTGGACGGAGAATCGGTCTATGCCGGCAAGACGTCTTCGCACGATGGACAGGTTTTCGCGAAAGACGGGCAGTGTTATGCAGTCTATCTGCCCATCGCCAGGCAGACCGGCGTGCTGGACCTCAGCGGCGCGGCGGGCACGTTTGTAAAACGCTGGTACAACCCGCGAACGGGAGAATTTGAGGCTGGCCCCGAGAGCCTGACGGCTGGCCGCAGGGTCGAAATCGGACCACCCCCCGGCGCTCCGGATGAGGATTGGGTCGTCCTTCTGACGAAGCGCCAGAATTAGCGGACCGATTGAAAGCTTAGAGAGACGAGGAGTAAAGGCAATGGATGAGCCGGTCAAACACGCCGTGATTACGAGTTTCCTGAGTACGACCAAGGATCGATTTCACGAGTACAACCCGCCCAGGACGCTGGAGGAACGTCTGCAAATGGCATCGGGCATCGACGGGGTCAGTGGGGTGGAAATGGTTTTTCCTTATGAAGTCTGCGACGATCCAAAGCAGATGAGACGGATGCTCGAAAGGTACTCGCTTGGCATCTCGGCGGTAAATGTCAACGTCAAGGCCGAACCTGAATTTCGCAATGGGTCTCTGACCTCGACGGATCCCAAGGTCCGCGCCAAGGCCGTCGCGTTCATTAAGAAGGCCAAGGATTATGCCAAAGCGGTGGGGGCCGACAAGGTGACCTGCTGCCCCCTTGCGGACGGCTACGAATTCAGCTTCCAGTACGATTACGGCCAAGCCTGGAAGAATCTGATCGACACGCTCGGCGAGGCGGGCGGCTACCTTCGCGAGATCCCGCTTTTCATCGAGTATAAGCCCAGCGAGACGCGGGGGCGATGTTTCGTCGACACCGCCGCCAAAGCGCTGCTGCTGCTCGGTGAAATCGGGATCGAACAGATGGGCGTGACACTGGATTTCGGCCATTCGATGTATGGCAACGAGAATCCCGCCGAAGCGGTGTCGCTGCTGGCGCAAAGCAGGTTTCTTTATTACATCCATATCAATGACAACAACGGAAAATGGGACTGGGATTACATGGTCGGGACGCATCATCTCCTGGACTATCTTGAATTCCTTTACTACCTCCAGAAGTTTGGCTATAATGATTTCTTTACGTCCGACACGTCCCCCACGCGATGGGACATCAAGGCGACGTTCGAGATGAACGTGCGCCTCACCAATAAATTGTGGACTTTGCTGAAGCGACAGAACACCGAGGAGCTGGATGCGATTGTGGCCAAAGGCGACTACCTCCGAACCTGGCGGTGGATCGAAGAAAAACTCCTGTCACTCTGATGGAGAAACACTTATGAAAATGAAGCGTTGGTTACTCATGGACCTTGCCTGCCTTGTATGGATTTCGTGCACGTTGTCGGTTGCGACGGCGCAGCCGGATGCGGCAGAAACGGCGAGCAAGCAACAAGGTGAACAGATTTTGGACGCGACCGGCGTCCGGGGCGGTCTGATTGTGCACCTCGGCTGCGGGGACGGCCGGCTCACTGCGGCGCTGCGCGCCAATGACAGATACCTCGTCCACGGGCTCGACACCCGTCCGGAGGCGGTGGCCGCGGCGCGCAAGCACATCCAGGGCCTTGGCCTGTACGGCAACGTGTCGGTCGAGGCGCTCGACGGTCCGGATTTGCCGTATGCCGACAACCTGGTGAACCTGTTGGTCGCCGAGAACCCTGGTCGGGTGCCCGTGGAGGAATGTATGCGCGTCCTGGCTCCCAACGGCGTGCTGTACATCAAATCCGGCGAGACATGGAACAAGACAGTCAAGCCCCGGCCGGACGCAATCGATGAATGGACGCATAGTCTTCACGATGCCGGCGGCAACGCCGTGGCGAACGACCGGGTCGCCGGTCCGCCGCAGCATTTACAATGGACCGCCGGGCCTCTGTGGGCCCGCAGCCACGGCTGGACGCCCAGTGTCAGCGCGATGGTCTCGGCCGGCGGACGGTTGTTTTGCATTTGCGACGAGACGTTGACCTGTGTGGATGGAACCGTGCCGAGCAAGTGGTTCGTTGTCGCGCGCGATGCTTTCAGCGGAGTATTGCTGTGGAAGCGCCCCATACCGGGGTGGGGCTCGCGCGAGTTTAGCGGCACACCCGGCTCGGGCGAAGGAGTGGCCAGCGTCGGTCGATTCACCATGCCGTCGAATGTCGGCAAGCGTTTAGTCGCTGTGGGCGATACGGTGTATGTCACTCTCGGCGCCACCGCCCCGGTGACGGCGCTGGATGCTGCGACGGGCGAAGTGAAACGGACGTACACCGACACGGCCAATGCCGACGAAATTCTCTGCACCGACGGACGGCTGATCGTCTCGATCAATCCGTCCGAAAGACCCGCTATCGAAGCGATTGGAAAGACTGAGAGCCCCGGGCCGGCGCCCGGCAAGCAGGTCTGCGGGGTGGACGTCGGGACCGGCCGCACACTCTGGAAGAAAGGCCCGTTTTCGCCTATCCGGGTGGGGCAGACGCAAGACCCGTTCGGCCGGCTGGAACTGGCCGCCGGCGACGGCAAGGTCCTTATTCTCACGACGGAGGCCATCGAATGTCTGCAAGCGGACTCGGGCGAGAGAATCTGGCGGAAAGTCCGCCCCGCGCTGCCGGCCACCGCGGTGACGCGAATGGGCTATGCGGGAATGTTCGAGTACCTGCTGACCGTCATGGTCTATCACGATGGCGCGGTCCTGCTGGCTCAGCCCGAGCCGAACACACATCATACCTATCATACGATGCCGGGCACGCTCTACGCCTTCGACGCCAAAGACGGCCGGCAGATGTGGAAGCACGCCTACGGCGCCTGGGGCCATTGCACCCCGCCCGATGTATTTGTTGCCGACGACGTGGTCTGGACCCACGTGAACGCCGAGACGGAGTTCGGTTCCGTCTGGGGCAACGGCTACAAGGCCAAGGACTCCAGCATCGTGGACTACCGCGTCCAGGCCCTCGACCTGCGGACCGGCGAGCTGCTCAAAGAACTATCGACCAAAGAAGTATTCAACGTCGGGCACCACCATCGCTGCTACCGCAACAGAAGCACCGAGCAATTCCTGATGTCGTGCCGGCGGGGCGTGGAGTTTGTGGATTTGACCACCGGAGAGAACTACCAGGACCACTGGGTGCGCGGCGGCTGCCTGCTCGGATACCTGCCCTGCAACGGCCTGCTCTACGTCGCACCGCATCCGTGCGGGTGCTATATCGAGGCCAAGCTCACCGGCTTCAACGCCCTGGCGCCGAAACGCGCGGAGGACAAAAGTGCGAACCGTCAGATCGAGCGGCTGGAGAAAGGCCCCGCCTTCGGCCAGGTACGATGGACGAGCGACGATGGACGAGTGACGAATGATTGGCCCACATATCGGCACGACGCAGGGCGCAGCGGCGCGACAGAGTCGGCCGTCAGCTCAGACCTGAAGGTTGCCTGGCGGGCTGATATCGGTACCAAACCCGGCGGCCTGGTCGTTGCGGGCGGCAGGGTGCTCGTTGCCGGCGTGGACACGCACAGTGTCCACGCGTTGGATGCCGGCGACGGCAAGAACCTCTGGGAATACACGGCCGGCGCCCGCGTGGACTCGCCTCCCACCGTGTATAACGGACTGGCGCTCTTCGGCTCGGCCGATGGGCGGGTCCATTGCCTCCGCGAGGCCGACGGCGCCCTCGTGTGGCGTTTCGATGCAGCGCCGCGTCGTCGCCTCGTGACCGCCTTTGGCCAGTTGGAGTCGCCCTGGCCCGTGCCGGGCAGTGTGCTCATACACGACGGCAAATGCTGGTTCGCGGCGGGGCGGTCCTCGTACCTTGACGGCGGCATCCACCTCTACGCCCTGGACCCTGCTACGGGGAAAGTACTGCACAACGAGACGATCTACAGTCCCGATCCCAAAACGGGCAAGATGGCACCGGAAACGGACGGTTTCCTGATGCAGGGGCTGCTGAACGACATTCCAGCCGCCGACGGCGCGAACGTTTTCATCCGGCAGATGGCGGTTTCGTCTTCCGGCGGCCAGGCTGGACAGCACCTGTACACCTCCGGCGGCTACCTGGATCCGAGCTGGTTCAACCGGACGCTCTGGCAGGTCGGCCGGGCCCAGACGTCGGGCCTGATGGTTCTCGGCAGCGAGGTTGCATACGGCATGGAAGTTTTTGATTCCCGAAGCCGCGAGACGGTTTTCACCCCCGGAGCGAATGAATATCGGC
>DATKZH010000079.1:0-2294 GCA_035528065.1 Thermoguttaceae bacterium
CAGCGCAGTTCCGGCACGTGGCTCCCTGGGGTCTTTCCACATCAAATGCCGGAACTGCGCTGCGCTTGTTCCGGCCTACCCTTCCGATCCACGAACACAATGACGCCCCGCCTCCAAACGCACCACACCAGAAGAACGACCGAGACGACCAGGGCCACCACGGCCAGCACGCGGGGCCAGTGGATTCGCTTGGGGACCTCATACCGCAGAGATTCCCAGTCGACCGTCTCGCCGCCGTTGGCGGTAAGCAACGCTTCAAGGGTTTCGGGCGGGATACGTTGGTCAAGCAATTGGGCACTACCGTCGACAAAAGCTACACAGGCTCCCGCCGGTTCGTCGTGAAAGAAGTAGCCGCCTTTGTGTACGTGTTTGCTGGAAATCCCGGTGCCCCACGCGGGATTGACGCCGGCGAGAGCCTGCTCGAAGGAAAGGTCCCTCGGCTCCATCCAGTTGATTCCCGAGTCGGCCACTTCCACAAGCATGATCGTGGAGGCCGGGTCGGAAATCTCAGGTTTCTTCACCGGCTCAGAACCGTGCCATGCGGCCTTCTGGCCCACCACGGCCAAATAGGACGTGTTGCGGCCCGCTTCGGGGTCTGCCGGGCAAGCATAGTCTGCGGACATCTGAGATGCGAGCGTGCGGTTGCTCGGCCCGTTCCAAGGTTCGTTGAAGTTGTATTGCGCGTAGAGCCCTTCTTGTTCGAGATAAGGCAACAGCAGGACGCGCCAACTGTGCATCGGCTTGCCGTCCTCGTCGGGAATGTAAACGGGTGGAAAAGAACCATGATCTTGATGGTATTGGTGCAAGGCACAAACGAGATTTCTCAGACGACCGAGGCAACTGCTCCGACGTTCAATAATACAGCCCGGCTGATTGGATAACTGGTATATGAGCCAGCCGATCAGAAATAGCGCCGACAATACCGAGCCGACCACCGTGAGCTTGCGCCAATTCCAGTTGACAATACGAGCGACGGCGATGGCAACGACGACCAGCGAGGCGAACACGAACCCGTAAGGCCCAAACACGCCCATGGACGTGCAGAAGACCGCCACGACGAACAGCAATGTCTGCAAGCGGAATTGCGTTTTGCGAGATGGTCTTGCCACGGACGAATCTCCAACGGCTGCGGTCGGAATCGTCATGCCAGCCCGGGCCCGTGGGTTCATTGTACGACAGGTCTGGGCGAAGCCGCAAGCGGCGGCAGTAGCAGAGTAGGCCTACCCTACTCGATCAGCCGGGCGTTGAGCCAGGCGGCGCGGTCGTGTTGGTCGGCGCGGTCGGCGAAGTCGACGATCAGGTCGAGACGCTTGGCGCCGCTGAGATCGACCGAGATGGGCACCGGGGACTCGCCGCCGCGGATGACGTTGCTGGTGTGTGTTCGCTCGCGGTCGACGTAGACGCGAAACACCACGCTGCCGCGGCCGGCGGTCGAGTCGTCGATGCCCAATTCGGCCTGAAAGCGGCGGTAGGGCCTGTCGAGCAGATAGGTCAACTGCGAATAGCTGTGGACGCCGATCCCCTTGAGATACAACCGCCCGTCGCATCGCAGCCGGCCGCCGGCGACGTTCTCGTCGCGGCGCCAGGCGGGCCAGTTGAGGTCCAGATAGGGCTCGTGGCGCTCGGCGGCCGGCGTAAGGTCGGACAGATAGGTCGCCCGGCCGCCAAGGGGTTGGAGGAAGACGAGTTCCGCCGCGAGCGTTTTCCAGGTCTGTCCGGCGGCGGTGATCTCGAGCACCTTGCCGTTGACGACGAGTCCCGTGGCGATCAGTCGGCTGCCGTCGGCGAAGCCGGCCCAGGCGCGGAGCCCCTGGTGTCTGGGCGGGCGTTTCAGATCGGGATTGAAGATCAGCGCGGCGATCCGGTCGAGTTCGATTTTCGGCGTGCCCGCGTCGGTGCGAAGCGTGACGGCCGCCGGGTCGATCGACTCGATCAGCCCGGTGATTTCGTCGCCGTTTTGCAGCAGCAGCCGGTCCGAATCGCCGGCCGCCCGGGCGATGCGACCGAGCAGCCCGTCGCGGTCGGATTCGCCCGCCGGCAGATCGAACACGACGCCGCCCAGCGCGTCCAGGGGCAGCTCGACTTGGCCGAACAGTCCGGAGTTCAGCGTGATATGGTCCAAATCGGCCCCGATCACGTCGGCCACGAGCAGCCCGCCGTCGGCGGTGATCGCGACCGGTCCCCGTTTCACTTCGGCACACGATCCCCACTCGACCAACTCGCCGGCCGAGAGCTGCCGGGCGTTTTCGGTGGAGCCGAAGGTGATCTGCCAGTCGGCGTCGAGTGCCGTCAAC
>DATKZH010000080.1:0-3035 GCA_035528065.1 Thermoguttaceae bacterium
GCGAACGCACTGACGCGTTCGAGAGGTTCCTGAAGGAGCAGGTCGAGGACCCCGTTGCTCCGGCTCTCAAGCAGGCAGCCGAGGCGCCGGACAAACTCACGGACAAGGGACGGCAGGCGATTGCCCTGTTCATCGGGGTCACCTATGCTCGCACACCCACCGCCATCAAGCGTGCTGAGGACGGCTCCTTCGAGGACATGCCCCGCGAACAACTTGCTGACCTCGACGAATGGGTCAAGCTCTGGTGCTCAGTCACAGGACGAGAGTTCGGAGCCAACTCTCGCTCGGAGTTCACAAAGCCCAGTGTGTTCAGCTCAATCCTAAGGTTCGCCGCGTCGCTGCAAGAGCGGCTGCTTCGATGGAACTGGACGTTCGTGCGCACTACACCCGAACGCCCGTTTGTCACAAGCGACTGCCCGGCGTTCGCGCAACACGATGGGAAGCGGGATATCCAGTTCGTCAGCTTCCCGATCTCATCGAGCGTCGCGCTGGTTGTGAACAGCGCCGGACAGATACGACAAGACATGGAACCGTTGGTGCAGGTGCGCGCCATGAACGGACAGACGTTGGACCGAGCAAGGGAGTTTGTCGTATGCCGGCAGCCTTGCTTCCTTGGGGACGACTTCTTGGTTGAGTGGGCACAACGGACGCCTGAATGACGGGGCAGGCGCTGCCGTGCGCACGAGACACGCCGGCTACGCGGGCTCCGCGTGCAGGTATGCACGCCCTACCGCTCCGTACCCGAAAACCGATAACCGACAACCGAACACCGTTTCCTCAGAAGCTGTTCTCCTTGGTGAAGGCGATGATTTCGTCGAGGTTGCCGATGGCGAGGCCGGTGCGGGTGTCGGCACAGCAGGGCCGCACGGGGTCAGGATGTGACCGCATCCGCGAGTACCGGCGTGAGGCGGTAGACGCGGGCCTCTCGGCGGGCCGCTGCGAGATTGCCCCGACGGAGCGCGAGCCGGACATCATCGAGCTTGCGGGCGTCGTCGAGCGACAGGTACGGCGCCCAGGGCTCGGTCGACTCGATCAGGTCCACCGTGACCTCCGCTAGCCAGTCGCCCTCGCGGACCAGTTTGGTGTGCTTGCGGATGCTCATTCCTTTCTCCTCATGAAATCGTCGCTCCACTTCTCCGGGTCGGGACGGTAGGCAGTAACCAGGACCGCCGGGAACCTGTGCCCACGCGGGATTCCCCATAGGGCGTGAACCGGTTGCCCATCGGAATCGCGCTCCAAAACCAGGACGCAAGGCCCCTTAGGGTAATCCGGGTATTCCTCGACTACTTGCGCCTGTGGGACACCGCCAACAACATCCCCGGCAAGGATATGATCCTCCATCAACTCATCGTAGCCGTGTTCGGATATCCGGGCACGGCCCGAAGCGACCAGTTCTTGTATCTGCTCCAGAATGGTCTTCACTACATCCTCATTCCATTCTACCCACGCGCGTCGGCGCCTGCAACAAGACTCGGCATGCCGTTGGCCACGCGGGCCTCGACGCAGGCCTGGATCGCTTCCCGAATGTTGGCGAGGGCTTCTTCCTCGGTCCGCCCCTGCGAGATGCACCCGGGGATGGCGGGGCATTCGGCGACGATCATGCCCGTTTCGTCGCGTTCGAGGGTCACGATCAGCTTCATCTCTCTCACCTCCGCGCTCATTCTAGGGCCTGGCGCGGCGGATGTCAAGCAAGAACGCGGGGCGCAGATGCCCCGCCCACATTTCTTCCCTGTACCCGAAAACCGACAACCGAACACCGCTTCCTCAGAAGCTGTTCGCCTTGGTGAAGGCGATGATCTCGTCGAGGTTGCCGATGGCGAGGCCGACGCAGGTGTCGGCACAGCCGTAGTAGATCCACACGGTCTTGTCGGGGAAGACGAGCGCGGCGGTGGGGAAGGTGACGTTGGGGACGTCGCCCGACCGCTCGTAAGGCTCGGTCGGGGCCAGGAGGTAGGGGCGGGTGCGGTAGAGGCACTTCCAGGGCTGCTCGATGTCGAGGATGCACGCGCCGAAAGCGTAGACGAAGCCGTTGCAACTCGTCAAGACGCCGTGGTAGAAGCACAGCCAGCCCTCGGGCGTCTCGATGGGGACGGGGCCTGGGCCGACCTTGGTGCTCTGCCAGCCGCCGCGGGTGCCGAAGACGAAGCGCTGCTTGCCCCAGTACTTCAGGTCGGGGCTTTCGGCGTAGTACATGTCGCCGAAGGGGGTGTGGCCGCGGTCGCTGGGGCGGTGGAGCATGGCGTACTTGCCGGCGATCTTGCGGGGGAAGAGCACGCCGTTGCGGTTGTAGGGCGGGAGCATGTTTTCCATCTGGGTGTAGGTCTGGAAGTCGTCGGTGCGGGCGAGGCCGATGGTGGGGCCGTGGTAGTTGTTGCACCAGCAGACGTAGAACGTGCCGTCGAGCGGGATGACGCGGGGGTCGTAGCCGTAGCCGTGGGTGGCGATCTCGGGGTCGTCGCAGACCAGGTGGATGCGCTCGGGCGAGATGTCCCAGTGAATGCCGTCCTTCGAGAAGCCGGGGTGGAGAGTCATCGAGCGGTCGGTCTCGTCGCAGCGGAACACGCCGGCGTAGGCGCCCTGGAAGGGCACGACGGCCGAGTTGAAGACGCTGTTGACGCCTTTGATCTGCTGCGGGACGATGATGGGGTTGCCCTCGTAGCGGCGGAGCACGGTTTCGTTGGCCATCGGGAAGGCTCCAGGAGGATTCGCCACAGAGACACGAAGGACACAGAGAAGACAATAAGCATCTGGGGCGCAAAGTCAAGCGCGCGTGTGGCGCACAGGCCCTGGGCCGCGGCGTGGCGTGAGCCGCCGGGATATTCTAACATTCTGTAGAATGTTGGACCGTCGTCCGAAGCTCACGCACGAGCGCGGGACGCGAGGCGGCAGCGCCCAGGGGTGCGTGTAATCTCCTTCGGTCGGAAAAGCCAGTTGCGCGATACTATCGCGGGCACCCCCAATCCCGCAGCTGACCCAACGCCCGCAGGGCGTGGCGGAGTAAAGCCCACGGCGATGCTTTGGGAGCCGTGGGTAAG
>DATKZH010000081.1:0-6386 GCA_035528065.1 Thermoguttaceae bacterium
AACTCCCGATCCAGCCACGGCAGCCGGTCGAAGCCGATCGTCACGCGACGCGCTCCCGCGTTTCCGCGGTAACATTGCGAGCGTGCCGGGCACTGCCAACAAACAGGAATCCCGTCTTCGCCCGAAGGCGCCTGGAAGACAAACCTCCGGTGTCATGGCGACAGGTGAGAAACTCTAGCGGATAGCGACGACGACCAATCGGGATCCCGATCGGCGTGAGGGGGTCGATCCCGCGAGGAAGATCCTTGGTGATCGGCCCGCGCCGACGCGGATTGATCGGCGCCAACAACTCGATCTCCCACTCCGTCTGGAAGAAGTCCTTCAAGGTTTGGTCATCGGCCGCGCCATCGTCCAAGACTCGCTCGATCACCGGCTTCAAGTCGGGATGAAGCTCGAAAACCCGGGCGATATGCTCCGGGAGGCTTTGCTAGTCATGACTGGCGGCGTCGGTCATCGCCGCCGCGTCCAGGAGGATTTCCTGATTCGCGAAGCTGATCGTCGATGCCTTGTGCCCCCAATACATCTTGCCCGTCGACTTGACGACGGTGCCGGCACGGGGATCTGGACCTCCATGTCGCGGGGAAGTATCATGCCGTTGGTCCTGTGTGTGGTTTTTGTGAATACCTTTCGTTTACCACAAACGCGTTGCGTGGTGAAGACGAGAGAACACGCGGAGGACCATTTTTCGTCACGCCCGCTGGGTACGTCAAACGGCAATTGTGCAAAATCCCATCCACAACGGGCACATCCCAAGATGAAAAACCGCACCCCCCCCGAGTCCTGCCGGCGGCGAAGTACGTCAAGCCGTCAAGCGTTGCGCGTTCCTGCACTTCAGATCCGGCCCATAACAAGCACCAGTCGCAAGGATTTCAGAGGTTTCGAAGTTGCCCATGTAGTTCATGCGTGGGCTCTTCAGTTTGAAGGCACGGTAACCCGCGTCGTAATCTTGCCGGCAGGCGGCGAGGACGGCCGGGATGCCGCGCGGCGCGTCGCGAGGCCACACGTCTTCCATGTAGATCGCGCCGCTAGAGAGTAAGGTTGCTCTCGGGCCCGCCGCGCCGATGAGCTTCCACACGGGAAGATTCGAGATGTTGCCTGCCAAATCATGCAGGGCTTTGTCCAGGGCGCCGGCCTCTTCAGCGGCGCCGTTCTCGACGTCGAACAGGTCGCCGACGCGCATGCCGACGAACTTCTGTACGGCCTCGTCCGGGAGGTAGCACATGGCCCAGCCTTCGGCGCCCTTGTCCGTCACGATGGTACGAACCTGGTACGATCCGCCGCCGCCCACCGGCCGGCCGCGCGAATTGGGGCCGATCGACCGCGGGAAACGGTCGCGGACCTGGCGAGCCGTGATCTTGGCGATGCGATGGGCCACAAGCTCTCGTGCGGCTGCTGCCTTATCGAGGTCCCCACCCGTGGCTGCAACGGATGCCCGCTGTTCGGAAGATACGGTTTCACTTGCCAGAAGCGCCCCACCGGCGGCAGCGGTCATCTGCAGAAATCTGCGACGATGGATCATGTCTTATCTCCACTTAGAATCGCAGAAACAATAGGTGGGGCACGATTCCATCGTGCCAGGCACGTTGGAGACGTACCCCACGGCCATATCGCGACAGTTGTTTCTTGCGCGATCCTTAAGGCGATGCTTGGATGTCTTCGATGCGCACGTGGTCGTTCACGTACCACTTGACCGTAACGCGGTCGCCGGGACGAAGGCGAGAAATCGCCTCGACGATTCTCTTTTCGGGACCGCCTCCGTCACGCGGATGCCCGCCGATCCACCGGGGAATGTACCGGGCCGACGTGCCGGAGTCCGACCGGATCACGACAAAGGCCTTCCCTTTCTCCACGACCGTGCCGACTGCGGTTCCGCGGGCAACGATGCGTCGCTCATCCTTCACCCACTCCTTGGGCGGATCGGTGAATCGGCCGGCCGGCGCGACCGCGGACTCCTTTCCGGCGACGGCAACGGTCACGGTCTTTTTCGCAGACTTGGTGCGGTCCACGACCGTCAGCTCGAACGCGTAGATGCCCTCGACGGTAAGTCCGTCTACTTTGGTCTCGCGGCCGCCTTGTTTGGCGATCACCGGTTTCGCTCCCGGTGGTTTGCTTCGGACCCTCCACCAATGGCTGATCACGTCTCCGTTCGGTTCGTTTGTGGTTGCCGAGAGAAGCGTGTTTTCCTCGGGCAACGTCAAGACCGCCGGCGCGGCTTCCGCCGACTCAATGACGGGCGCGGAATTGGCGGGATAGACCGGCACGACCAACTCTTCCGAGACGGTGTTGGTGCCGTCACTCGCCTCGAGCCTGAACACATGGTCGCCGGCAGTGGTGATGTTGCTCACTTTGCAGGCCGTCTGGCTGGGCGACTCCAATTGCACGGCCGAGCCGGACGGCTGTTTCACAACACTCCACTTGAACGACAGCTTGTCACCCTCCAGGTCGAATGCCCCGCCGCGCAGCAGGGTTTCGCTGTGCGGCAGCGTGACCAGCACGGGAATGCGGTTGTGGACGTCCAAGAGCCGCGGCGGCTGGTTGCCGTCGAAGACGTTCAGCAGCGCGTCGCGCGTCACTTCGTCGGTCCCGCCGGTAATGGCCACGGTGAAGACGTACTTCCCGGGCACGGTAAGCCCGACTGCTTCGGTCGTCGCCGATCGGGGGTTGGTGATGGTCGTAACGGCTCCTTGTGGTTGACGGGCGACGGTCCACGAAAACGCGAGTCGATCCAACTCCGGATCCTGTGCAGCGGCAGAGAGCGAGACTCTGCTGTTAGGCCGTTTCAGAAACGTTGGGTCCGCCTCCCAATTGACGACGACGGGCGCCAGGTTCTTGCCCGGATGGGGATAGACGGTCAGCACACAGTTGTTGGGCACTGTGACGGTCAGGCGGCCATCCGCTGCCACCGTCGCAACGCCCAGCTCCTCGTACGGCTTGGAATCCACGCATCGGCATACACCGTAGTCGCCCGGAGGCAGGTTTTGGATGGTTACCGTACGCGGCGCGGTCGGCGGCGTGGTGTTGATCAGGACCGTCGTAATCCGGCCGTTATGGGAAAACGCCAGCGACCGCAGGGCCGGCTCCTCGCACTCCGCCCCGATCCGCACGGCGCCGGGGCGGGCATAGTGCATGATCTGCCGGAAGTTCCAAAACTGGGCTCCGCGGCGAAACGAGGTGTCGTCCGGGCGGAGCCAGAAGTTCTGTCCGCCGGGGCCGGGGCCGCCCAGTCCATAGATGGACCAGTACGAAACGCCGCCGATGGTGAGGTCGTCGTACAGGTGGTCGATCTTCAGATGCATGTATTCCGACTGCGCCGTATCCAAGCCTTTCCCGTCGGCGAATTCACGAATATTGGCCATCCATCGCTGGTTGTCCCCGCCGTACCAGTGGTAGCTCAATACGTCGACGTACTTCCACACGTCCGGGTCGTCTTTGGCGTGCTGGATGTAGTTCCACGTGACGCGAGCATTAACCCCGTCGGAGAACTGACCCTTTGTCGGCAGGCCGAGTTTTTCCATTCGCTCACCCAGCACCTTGGTCATCTCCGCGACGACCGCCGGTTTGAAGACGTTATGGTTTCCCGCTTCGTTGCAGACGGCGTAGTGGTTCGTTTCGATGCCGTACCGCTCACGCAGATACGTGATGAATGAGGTGGCATACTCGGCGTACTCGCCGGGGCTCTCCAGCAGAAACGCCGGCACACCGCCCGTGCTGCCGCCGTCGAAGAACGACGGACTCAACCACAGCTCAAATGGATCGCCGTTGGCTTCGATGCGCCGTTTGAAGGGCAACACGTAGCCCTCGATATACTTATCCGCGTCGGAGGTATTGAACTTGGACAGATCCACTTGATCGGGGTCCCCGTTGTCGTTTTCCGGCTCCCATCGCGTCATGTTGGCGCGATTGCCGTTGGGCTGCTGCCACCGCACGCGTGTGATACCCAGACTGTTAACCGCCTCGTCGATGACTTGCTCCCGCTGCTGTTTGCTGCCTCCTAGGTAGTGTGGATTGCAGCTCCAGCCGCGGATCGTCTGGTATTTGACGTCAGGATTGATCGTGACTGCCACGTCGCCGTCCTGCGACATCAGGCCGTCTCCGCCGGAAAGCAAACCGACAACGACGATCACGCGGACAACGATCAGAGTTCTGGTCCAGCTCATGTTCCCTTTCCTCCCTTGAGTTCCCTGGTCGGCGCATAGACAGGTACTGTAAGCGTCTCGGCAACGGTACTCGCGCTGTCGCTTACCTCGAATCGGAACACGTGTTCGCCAGGCATGGTGATGTTGGTCACCTTGCACCTTGCCTGGTCGGGCGATTCGAGCCGGACGGCAGAGCCCGCCGGCTGGCTCACGACCGACCGTCGGAACGTCAGCTCGTCCCCTTCCAGGTCTAAGGCGCCGCCACGCAGCTCGGTCGTATCCTGTGGCAACGTGACCACGACAGGCAGGCGGTTGTGGACATCGATGGGCGTGGGTGGTTGATTGCCGGTGAAAACGTTCACTTGAACTCCGCGTCTAACTCGGCTGCGGCCGTCGGTGGCGACCACTTGAAATGCATACCGGCCGGGCGACGTCAGGCCGGTTGCCGAGGTGGTCGCTGCGTTTGGGTCCGCCAGCACCACCTTTGCTCCGGCCGGTTGGCGCGTGATCGTCCACGAATAGGAAATCCGATCAAGCTCGGGGTCTTGCGCCGCGGCCGACAAGACGACCTCGCTGTCCGGCGTCTTGAGAAAACTGGGTTGCGCCTGCCAAGTGGTAACGGTCGGCGGCAGGTTGTCGTCCGGATGAAAATAGACGGTCAGCACGACGCCGGCAGGAACGTTCACGCGCAGGCCACCGTCGGCTTCCACCTTCTTGAGGCCCAATTCTTCGTACGGCTTCGCGTCGACGGACTGGCACACGCCGTAGTCTCCCGCTTGCAGGCCACGGATCGTGACGGAGTGCGGCTCCGCGGTCGGCGCGGTATTGAGCAACACCGCCACGGTTCGGCCTTTGACGCAAAACGCCAGCGGCCGAATCGTCGCTGCATCGCTGTTCGCGTCGATTCGAACGGCCCCGGGCCGGACATAGTGCATGATCTGGCGGCAGGGCCAGAACAGTCCGCCGCGGCTGAACGAAGTGCCGTCCAGGTGGAACTGGTAATTCCGCCCGCCCGGTCCGGGGCCACCCAAGCCGGAGATGGACCAGTACGATACGCCGCCGACGGTCAGGTCGTCGTACAGCGCGTCGATGCTCAATTGATCCGATCCGGCGTGGCCCGTCGGCATTCCCTTCGCCACGGCAAACCGGCGAATCTTGCCCCGGTCGGAATTGTGCGACTCATCGCCGTACACATGGTAGCCGATCATGCCAACAAACGGCCATAAATCGGCGTCGTCCTTGGCCGCTTGAATGAACCTCCAACTGGTATTCGCGTCATGACACTCAGGGAACAAGATGGAAGTGCGCAGCCCCGCCGCGCGCAATCGCGGGCCAACGGCTTTGGTCATCTGCGTCACGACCTCCACGCTAAACGGATTGTCGCCGGCAGTCCCCGCGTCTTTGCAGATCACGTAGTAGTCCGCCTCAATGCCGTGCGTCTTCTTCAAATGCAGCAACAGCGACACGGCATACTCGGCGAATTCCTCGGGGTCCTCGATCAGCCACTGCGGAACGGGACCGGTGCTGCCGCCATTGTGAAACGTTTGCGTGATCGCCAGACCGAAGCGGTCGCCTCGGGCCTCGACCCGCTGCTTGAACGGCACCACCCATGTCCGGACCGAGCGATCGACGTCCTTCGTGCCGAACGCCGGCCAATTGATGTGGAGAGGATCGCCGTCGTCATTGACCCATTCCCAGCATCGGGCGTTGCTGCGGTTGCCGCTGGGGACCGTCCAGTGCTCCCAGGTCAGCCCGAGCTCGTCGACCGCTTCGTCGAGGACCTCGTCCCTGACTTCCGGTGCGATGCCGAGATACCAGGGCATGGCGCTAAACCCGAGAATCGTCTGGTGTTTCACGTGAGGCTTGACGGTCACTGTAACGTCATCCGCTCCTGTCGCTTCCGCACAGGTTAACGAGATCACGCCTGCACATGCCAGCCAAAGCATGACCAACCATCCGGTTCTGTAGGACATCTTTCACTTCTCCCGAGTGTTGCTTGCCGGACGCAAGGCGGACAACAGATGTATCGGCGAAACCTTCCCAGCAGGTCTATGGGCTGCACACGAGAAGGTTGCCGGCAGTCGATGCGGGACCGGCTGTTTAGTTTTCGGCTCTTCGCCAGAATCTGCGGGTGAATTGAGAGCGGTTTGAGGGATTGGAGGTCAGGTTTTCTGAGGAATCGGAGGACAAAAAGAATGGTTGGGGAGAAGAAGGAGCCCCGCCATCGCGTGATGACGGGGCCGGCGGATA
>DATKZH010000082.1:0-2519 GCA_035528065.1 Thermoguttaceae bacterium
GTAGGAATAGACGTCGTGAAAGACGTTGTCGCCGATGACGGTCCCTTCGGAGGGGCCGAGCGTGTAGATGCCGCCCATGTCACTGAGCACGCCCCAGCCGATGTGGTGCACGCGATTGAAGCGGATTGTGTTGCGTTTGGCTAAGCTCTCGGCATAGCCCCACCGCCAGCCGACGGAGATGCCGGTGTAGAAAAGGTCGCCGATGTCGTTGTGCGTGACGGCATTGTCGCTGCTGTGGCCGATCCAGACGCCGACCGCGCACGGGAAGATGCGTCCGCCCGAGCGGATGATATTGTTATCGATGGTAACGTGGCTGGTGCGTTCGTGCTCGTTCGGGGCGATTTCCGTCTCGCCGATTCGCACGCCGCCGGCGCCAAAGTCGTAGAGGTAGCATCGCTGGAGCCGGCAATCCCGGCAGCCCCGGCGGAACCAGACGACGTATCGGCCCACGTGAGCGATTTCGCAGCCTTCGATGGTGACGTTGCGCGCCCCGTCGGCCATGACCGCCGCGTCGATGCGCGATGCGGCCTGGCTGGCCTCGAAACCTTCGGGCGCGGTCAGATACTGCCCATGCCGGAAGGTCAGGCCCTTGATCGTGACGTGCTCGACGTACTGCTGAGCAGCCACGTCGCCCTCGAACTGGATGAATTTCTCCACTACGGGGGCGACGACGTGGACTGTGGCCATATTCTCGTCGGGCAGCGGTCTGTAATAGAGCGTACCGTCGCGGGCGAGGAACCATTCGCCCGGCGCATCGAGGGCCGCCTGGAAATTCTCCAGATGGTAGCGCGTGTTCTTCCGCCACGGGTTCCATGATTTCATGCCCTGCCCGCTGGTGATGATCGTGCTGTTCTGCGCGTCCACATCGTCGATAAACCGACGCGTGTTGTCCCATTTATGATAGACGACCATGGTGACATCGTCGAGTTGCCTTTCGTCGAGGGCCAGCAGCGGCGCGATATCTTCGGGCCTGGCCCGGACCGTCTGGCGGGCCTGCGTCGCCGTTCGGCTCCTGCCCTTTTCGAGGATTTGCTCGGCGATGTCCGACATGTAGTAGTAGAATTCATTCGGCGTGCGAGCGCGAACGGCCCGGCGGCCGTTGACAAACAACTGCTCGAAATACCACTCGCCCGAGGCCACTTCCGGCAGGCGCGCTTCCCAGAGCCCGTCCGGGCCCTGCCTAAACCTGGTGATGGATCGCCCGCCGGTGAAGACGGGCTTTGCTCCGGAGGCCGCTTCGTAGCTGATCGGACATGCCTGCGTGCCGCTGTCCTGATGCGTCAGAACCAGAGGCCCGGCCAGCGCATACGTTCCGTCCGCGACGATGACGCGCACGGGCTCGGCCAGCGGGCCTCGCGACTTCAAACGCCTGATTGCATCCCGCGCCCCGGTGAGGGTGGCCAGCGGGCCGTCGGTTCTGCCTGCGTTCGGTTGGGCCAGGGTTCCCGACCATCCATCACGGCCCTCGATGGAAACATGGAGATTCACGGCCCCGGCCTGCCCGCCCCAAGCCAGCGAAAGAACCACGCCGATCACATACCACCGGAGTATCGAATGACTCTTGCTCATGTCAGTTTCCCTCACGTTTGAACGAGCCGAAACCCCTTTTAGGGTGTCTGTAAGAAGTTTACAATGTCATTCTGAACGGAGCGCAGCGCAGTGAAGAATCTGTTGCCGATGGTGGCACGAGCTTCCAGCCCGTGGAACGAATCGCGGCCAAGATGGCCGTGCCACGTCCAGATGCTTCGCTTCGCTCAGCATGACAAGAACGAGAACGACAAGTTCTCACGCACACTCTCACGCGGTCAGCTTTTCCCACGTGATTCCCACCTTCTTCAGGGCGTAGCCGACCTCGCGCATGTAATCGCCGTAGCCGGTCATCCAATGGAAGCCGGGCATCCGCTCGGCCAGCGTCAGGTCGGCGCACGCATAGCGGATGTCGATCTGCGAGCGGCAGATGTCCATGAATGGAGCGTCGATAATCTCACCTAACAGGCCGACCCATCGCTCGAGCTTAAAGTCGGGCACGATGTTGGTCACCACCTGGCCTTTGCTCATCTCGACCTTCGGCGCGGCGCCGTAGTCCGACTCGAAGTGTGTCAGGATGCGGACCGGCTCAAGGTCTTTGCCGTTCATCTTTCGCGGGGCCGTGCAGTGAGCTAAGGTGATAACGCCGTCGTGCGGATAGGTCGGGTCGTTGAGGAATACGGGCCGGCCGGAAATATTCGCCAGCAGCACACCTGACGGGATCACGACGAAGTCCGATTCGCAGAAGGCCAGGTACTGCCCGTCGTTCAATAAGCTCAGCGTCATACAGGCGGAGGTTTCGGCCATCGGCATGATGGTCCCCATGCAGCCGTTGATGGTAATCGCCTGGCAGTTGGCCTGCTTCATGATGCCGCGAAAGACCTGTTCGAGCAGGAAGGCGTTATTGACAAACTCGCGCTTGGTTTCCAGTGTGTTGCCCGGCGCTTTGAGATAAGCTCCGGCGCGCTGCACGGCGCGCTGCACGGCGGCGC
>DATKZH010000083.1:0-17768 GCA_035528065.1 Thermoguttaceae bacterium
GGAGGCGGAAGCGTTGCTGATGGATTGGATCCTGGACGCGGAATCGACGGGGATCCGGATGCCGATCAAATTCGCCAGAACCCTGCGAATCCACGCGTTAGGAATCCTCGCCTACTACGAGTACCCGATCTCCACCGGGCCGTTGGAAGGGACCAACAACAAGATCAAAACGATGAAACGCCAAGCCTACGGATTCCGCGCCCCCGAGTTCCTCAAGCTCAAAATCCTCGGCATCCATGAAACCAAATACGCTCTAGTCGGATGAGCCACAATGGTCTTACCTTCGAGAGGATTGGACAACCGTGGCATGGGCCGTTTTCAAGCGGAACAGCCCAAACGCGGCAAAGCAGACGTTCGGCCAGCGGCGATGGTCTGCGCCGCGGCCCCGACCTCGCCGGCCCGGTCGCTTGCGCTGGATACTCCGCCATCGCATACGACCCCAGCCGTCGAGGGCGCCGAAGACGGTCGGATCGCTGTGCTGGAAGTACGCAAACCAGCCGATCAACGTTCGATTGACGTCGTCGATGATCGCGTGGAGGCTCCGGCCGCTGGTCCATTTCGTCTTGCCGCGGATGGCCTCCCGGAATTTCGCCAGGCTCTTCCTCCGCGGGAAGCGTCGATGCTTCACGAAGCGGTAGCCCGGGAACTTGAAGCCGTCCGTCTCGGCGTCCACGATTTTCGTCTTCGTGGGGTGCAGCGTCAGGTCACGCTCGGCGGTCCACGCTTGCACCAGCGCCAGGGCTCGTTCGGCCTCTTCCCGGGTAGGGCATTGGATCACCAGATCGTCCGCGTACCGGGTCATCTCGCACCCCGGCGCGGACCCGCGCACGCGATGCCGCGCGTCCGTTCCGGCACGGACCGGCCCTGGCGCGAAACGCCGGGCATTTCTCCGCCGCTCTCCGGCACTGCCGGTGCGAAACAGTCAAGCGTGGACAGGCCGAGCCACCTCGGGCGAAACGGCAGCCCGATTCGCCCCCCCTTGCGAGGAGAATATTCCAGGGAAGGCGGGTCCACGAAAAGGCCCCCGGCTACCCACCGGCTTCCCTCTCGCAGACGACGCGGAAACCGACGTTGTACACTCCTTGCCACGGCTGGTAGCCGAGCCGGAAGGCCGATCGGGACCGCTTGGGCCGGTCGCGCCAGGAGCCGCCGCGCACGACCTTCTTGCCTGCACATTGAGCGTCGTCGCGGCCGTCGCCCGGATCGTACGGGTACGGACGGTAGGCTGTCCGCGTCCACTCGGCCACGTTGCCGTGCACGTCGTGGAGGCCCCAAGGATTGGCCCGGTACCGGCCCACGTCGACGGTGACCAGGCCGGCGTCGTTGTAGCGGTTGTCCCGGGGGATCCAATCGTCATAGCGATTCGGGTCGGGCAGCGGCTCGTAGACCGTGTACGGGTGGGTTACGAAATCGCGGAGCTTCACGTCGGCAACGTTGGCGAAGGCGGAGAAGTCGGCGTCCCGCTCGCCGAAGAAGAACGCCGAGTCGGTCCCCGCCCGGCAGGCGTACTCCCACTGGGCCTCCGTCGGAAGCGTGAAGCCGAGCCCCGCGGTCTCCGACAACCACTCGCAGAACGCCATCGCCCGATTCCAGGACACGCGAACCACCGGCTGCTCCGGCCCGTTCAGATCGAAGCCGGTGACGCCGAACTGGTAGCCGTTCTTCGACTCGAAGCGGCTGTCGTGCCCGGGGGCGAATCGCGCGTATTGCCGATTGGTCACCTCGCACCTGCCGATCCAGAACGGGCGCTCGAGGCGGACGCGCGCCGGGGGCCGCTCGTCGATCTCGCCTTGCGTATCGCCGATCACGAACTCGCCGGCGGGAACGCGGACGAGGTCCATGGTCACGCCGTCGCCAAGATCGATGGTTCGCCGGACGTCGGGTCCGGCCGCCGCTTGCCGGCGCGCCGCCTCCAGCCGGTCGAAAGGCCAGCCGGGTGCGGTCACGGGGTCTCGTGCGTCGGGCACGGGCACCGGCTCGGGCATCACCGGCTCGACTCGGGGCGCTTCGACGTCGACGAGGGATTCCGGGTCCTCGTCCACCCCGGCGTAGAGCCTCCTCAGCTCGCGCCGGCGCTGGCGTTGCGGGCCCGGGTCCCAGCCGACCTCGGTCCACGTGCCATGGTAGGGCGCGTTCAGATCGATCCAGGTGACCAGCCGGTCCCAGGCTTCCTCGTCGAGCTCGACGTGGTGATGCCCCTTCTGGAGCATTTGGACCAGCTCGGTCGCGTCGGCGTGGAACTCCAGCGGGGGGAGAATGTGCAGGTCGCTCTCGATGCCCGGGCGGCGCACGAAGCGCGACAGCTCGAAATACCCGATCGAGAAGTAGCGCCCGCCCGCACCGCCGCTGTTGCCGGGGATATTGGACTTGTAGTCGTCGAGAAGCACGGTGCCGCGGAGATCGGGCATCGCCCCGCCCTCTTCGGTCGACTTGCCGTTGTGGCAACCGACGCAGTGGCGGTCTACCACCGGCTGCACTTCCCGCTTGAAGCTGAAGTTTCGCTCGGGCGTGTACCAGGGCGCGATCTCCGAGGGGACTCGCCGGGCGGCGACCGAATCGAGATTGACGGCGGTCGTGCTTTGCGGCTCGTGGCACCCGACGCACGAGACCCGCTCGCCGGGCATTCCCACCAGCCAGCTCCGCATCAACTGGAGGGCCTTTCCCTCGTCGTCCAGAGGCTGGACCGAGATCGGCGTGTTGGCGGGGATTCGGAACAGGGCGGAGCCGTCGGGCTCGACGGGCACGGTGCCCAGCACCCGGCGAACGTCCCACGGCCCGTCCAAGCCCACGGTCCCCAACAGGCCCCCCATCCCCTGGTAGGCATAATGGAGCGTGTAGAGCCGCAGCCGCTTCACGGCCCCGCGAGGCACGCCGCGGAGCCCCGGGCCGCTGTAGACATCGGCCAGATAGACGACCGCGTCGCTTCGCCGGGGATCGACGCGATCGCGGATCACCGGGGGCTTCTTCACGGACCGAAGCGGGATCGGCTCGAACAGCCCGTAGCCGTCAACGTGATAGAGCGGCAGCAGGTTGTCGAACACGTCGGCCAGATACACGTCCCACGGCGCCTTCTCGTCCCACTTGCAGGTGACCAGGAAATACTTGTCCGAAAGCGGATAGGGATGGGCGAACTTGGGCCAGCTTGCCGCGGTCAACTGGTCGAGCACGATCGGCTCCACCTTCCGGCCGTGGCCCGGGATCCGCTGCACGGCGCCGCCGGCTTCGTGGCGGCCGCGGCCGACGTCGAACAGCACCAACTCCCCCTCGCGGTGCGAGCCGTGGTGCCCGGCCACAATGCCCACGAACTTGCTCGGGCCGGCCGGGACGGCGCGGGCCCCGAAGATCGAGTTGGGCCAGTAGGAGTTGCTGCCGTAGTGCTCCATCTGGCCGGTCCCGTCCGGGTTCATCGAGAACATGATCCGGCTGTTGGAGTGCGGCAGATCGGAGTATTCCCAGCGGAGGTACAGCACGCGGCCGCTGGGCAGAAGCGACGCGTTGTAGTCGTGGTCCTGCTCGAAGCAGAGCTGGCGCACGCCCGAGCCGTCGGCCTCCATCCGGTAGAGCACCGACACGTGGCTCTTGTTGCACGGGACGCCTTGGAAACAGGCCGAGCTACAAAAGACGATCCGGCCGTCGGGCAGGTAGCAGGGGTCGTAGTTGTCCACGTCGGGCTGATCGCCGCGGCTGACCTGGCGCAGGGCGGTGCCGTCGGTGCGGATCTCGTGGATCTGGAAGAAGCCGCGGTCGTCGCGCATCGCGAAGAGCAGCCGGTCGGCGTCGAAGCAGAGATCGACGTCGCCGACGAAGCGGTTGCCCGCGGGCCGAAACAGCGTGGTCAGCTTGCCGTCGGGCGCGACCGGCGAAAGGATCGCGATCTCGTCGTCGTAAACGCCCTTCGGCAAACTGGAATTGCCGAACGAGCTTCGCGGCAAGCCCATGTCCCAGCCGAAGCTCGTGTCGGGGTTGCCCGGCTTGCCGCCGTTGAAGGGACGCCGCTTGACGAGCAGTAGGCGGTCGAAGTCCAAGAGCGGATTGGCCAGAAGCGCTTCCCGCCGTAGGGCGAGCAAGTCCTCGGCCAGTTGAGAGAGCGCATCGTCGTCCCGGATCGCCCCGTCCAGGGCGCGCTCGAACGGCCCGGCCAACGCGTCCAATCGCTCGAGATACTCGTCCCCGTTAAGGTACTTCGCCCCAAAAGTCTCCTTCAAGTCCACAATCGCCATGCGCAGCGCCGCGAGGTTGAGTCCCGCAAGTTGCGTCGTTGCCTCGTGGCGGCGGCTCTCGACACCAACTTGCCGGGCGGGGGCCTCGGCCGAAGCGATGGCGACCGGGAGAGACGCGAGCAGGATGGGGGCGAGGTGGACGCAGATGTTCTTGGGCATGGCGACGGCTTCCGAGGTCGTTGCGGCGTCCCGATCGCGGCGTCCCAGGCTCGCCCCGGGACCCTCCGAGGCCCATTAGACCAGACGTTGGGCCTCGGGCAAGCGTGCAGCGACCCGGTACCCTGCCCCAACGGGCGGCACGACGGCTTGCTCAGAGAGGGGGCAACCGACCTTGATCGGCCCCCGGCTTTCTGATAGCGTCCGCAGCCCCTGCCCTCTTCCCTTGGCAATGTTCCCGTTTCGCTCAGTAACCTGGGAATGATCGGTCGACTTCTGCTCGTGAGCCTGGTCCCGGCCCTCTTGGCAAGCCCGTTGGCCCTTGCGCAGGACATCTACGGGGGGTATCCCTACCCATACGGAGGGTACTATGCCGAGCCCGCGGATACGGCAATCCCCCCGATGTCCCCGGCGCCGGAATGGGGCCCGGGCTTTCCTGCGGACTATGGGACGCTCACGGCCCCACAAGTCCATCGGCTGCCCGCGGTCGAACCGACTGCCCCCCCGTTGGAGCAGGCAGATTGGCCCGATGCCGGCGCCGCCGAGGCTGTACCCGATGCCGACGTCGCCGCTGCCGACGTCAAGGTGGTCGATCCCAAGCCCAAGCCGCCGCCGAAGATCTGGGAGGGCAACTTCGAGCTCGGGCTGGACGGCTCGGAGGGGAACAGCCAGCGGTTCAACTTCCGGTTCGGCGTCGAGGCGAAGCGAAAGACGGAAGACGACGTGCTCAAGCTGGACCTCGACTACCACAAGAACACGAGCCACTTGGAGGAGACGGCCCACCGCACGTTTCTCGATTGGCGGTACGAGTGGCTCTTCGAGGAATCGCCCTGGACGTGGTTCGCCCACGGGACGGTCGACTACGACGAGTTCAAGGCGTTCGACGTCCGCGTCTCGATCGACACCGGTTTGGGCTACCAGTTCATCGACACGGACAAGACCTCGTTCTTGGGCCGGTGCGGTGGTGGTTGGTCGCGCGAAGTCGGCGGTCCGGACGACGACTACGTGCCGGAGGCGACGTTCGGCTCGGAGTTCGAGCACCAGTTCAGCCCGCGCCAGAAGCTGACGGCCACGGTCGACTACACGCCCGACGTCAGCGATTTTCGCGACTTCCGCCTCAAGACCAAAGCCGGCTGGGAGCTGCTTCTCGACGAGAAAATGAACCTCAGCCTGAAGCTGAGCGTCCTGGATCGCTATGACAGCACGCCCCACGGCGCGAAGGCGAACGACGTGGACTACAGCGTCACGCTGCTGTGGAGCTTCTGAGTGGCAAGTGGCAAGTGGCGAGTGGCAAGTGGAGACGACTTGATCGTTCCCGCCGCTTGCGGCTTCGCCCGGCCCCAGATCACTCCCGCACCAACCGATACGCAAACACCCCCGGCTCGCACTCGATCACCACGATTTCGCCGGCGCGTCGGACCGGCCACCGGACCGCGACGCTCCCGTCCTCGGCAACCTGCTCCACGTGCGTCGGCTGGGGGAGCTTCCAGGGGAGCTTCGTCCACCGCAGGTCGACCGGGAAGTCCGGCCCGCGCTCCCGAGGTAGGGGTGTAACCACGAGCACGTCCCCCTCGCGCGCCAGCCGGCACGCGCCCACGGTGACGACCGGCCCGAAGTCGATCGGCTTGCCGTCGGGGTTGAGCCGGGCCATGAGCGGGTCGGGCTCCGGCTCGTGCGGCGTCCAGGCGACGCCGGTAAGCCGCTCGCCCTCGCCCTCCAGCCGGATCGTGCCCATGCGGATTCGCCGCGTGCCGTCGTCGGGCCCGGACAGGGCCAGGCGCTCGCCGCCGCCGGGGTGGTAGAGTCCGATGCAAAGCTCCAGCGTCTCACCCGGCGCAAGGTTGCCGGGGATTTGCGTGAAGCCGCGAGCGGCGATCGTCCCTTGCCGTTCCGCCTCGAATGCCCGTGGGTCCTGCGACATCTGGAACACGATCTCCCCCTCCTTGTCGCAGAAATGGAGGAAGGGCCGGTAGCCGTCCGGAATCGCCACGTCGGCCTGCCACGTAAGCGACATCTCCAGCTTGCGGTCGCCCGCGTAGTGCACCTTGCCGGCGCTCACGCGGATCGGGATGTTTCGATCGACCACCTGGCGCCCGTTCACGTAGAGCTGCTCCGGCGACCGGGCCATCTCCACGATCACGCCGTCGCGGCGGGCGATCGAGGCTTCTACCGGGCCCCCGTCGGTCGGCACCCGGGCAAGGAAGCCGTACTGCGGCAGCGTCGCGCCGGCCACGCTCCAATCCTCTTCGCCGCGATTCACCCAGACTTCGCCGCCCCCCGACCAGCGCACGTGCTGCCGGTGCAGGTCGTCGTCGACGAACTCGACCCCGTCGATCGTGCGCAGCGCCAGCGCCCGGGCGACGGCGTGCGTGAGCCAGTACTTGCGGACCACGTCGCGGCCGAAGGGCCCGGAGACCATGGCCGGATGGCCGGTGAGCACCTCGGTGGCGAGGTAGTCGTCGCTGTACATGCCGTGCAGGCGCGCGTCGAGCCCCCCCTCATAGCGCGACGAATAGCCCGACCCGTGCAGGACGAAGCGGTCGTGATGGGCGGCGTCGAACCAGGGCGTCCGCTCGGCGTCGGCACATTTCCAGTCCCACACGGCCCAGCGATAGCGCCCCTCGCCGACGGACGGGCCGACCCGCAGGTGATTGGTTTGCGCCCCGTCGAGCCATCCGATCAACTGGTCGTGGCCGCTCTCGGAGATCTGCGGGGCATCGTCGCCCAACAGATCGCGGATCCAGGCAAAGTGTTCGCCCCAGGAGTTCCGCGTCGCGACACGGTCGAAGAACCGGCCGTCGGCCGCCCAGTAATCGTAGGGGCCGGCGCTCGACCAGACATCGATGAAGTAGGCGGTCGGGGCCAGGCCTTCGCGAATCAGGTGGAGGTTCCGCCGCAAGAACGGCTCCACCCGATCGGCCCGGTAGCGATACGATCGGGCCCCTCGGCCTTCGTTGAGCCAAGCCTTGACCGGCGTGCCGTCGCGGTGGAACGCGATGTTTTCCTCGTAGGAGAAGCCGTCGGCGTCCGGGTAGAAGTCGATGTAGTTGTCGTGCAGAGCCAGCGGTACGCCCGCCCCCTTGCACGCCGCGATCAGCTCCTGCATTTGGTCGAACGAGCCGATCTGCGGGTTGGGCGGATAGATGTTCGGCAGCCGGTAGTCGTAGCCCCAGCGTTGCCAGTTGTGCCACATGACCATCGAGTCGGTCAGGCCGTAGCGGAACGCCTGCTCGAGTGCCTCCGCGCTTTGGCCATAGCGTCCGCCCCACAGGTCGAACACGAATCGACCCGCCGCCTTCTCGACGCCGCCGGCCGCCTTCAAGCCGTTGACCTCGCGCCACACCTTGACGGCGTCCCACGCGTTTTGCGCCGGGATGAAGGTCCACGTGGAAGCGTGCGGCACGTGGAGCGAGTAGTGCCTTTCGGCTGGCTCGACGCGCAGCTCGCTTGGCGGCACGTCCACGCCCTGGACCACCGAAAGCCCCCCCGGAAAATCAAAGCCCACGAACGACGTGGCCAGCCGATGCCCGTCAAAGCCCAGCCGGAACGACTGCGGCTCGCGCACGACGTTGCCGTGACCGGCGTAGACCTGCCGGGCCGCTTCGCTCCACGATCCGGCGGCCACGTCCTCCAGGTAGACGGCCTGCCAGGGCTTGGGCTCGGGCACGTTTTCCAGGAGGAACTTCGCCCGAAGCACGCCCCGGTCGACGAACAACCGGCCTACCAGGTCGAATTCTCCGTAAACGCTCTGGAAGTGGTGGCGGACCACATAGCCGGGCCCGAACGGGTCTTGCTCAGCGTCCTGCAAGACAAAGGGCGAGCGGGCGTCGTCGATCCGGCCGCCCAGCACGCGGACCTCGAAGCCTCGGAAGAAGAGGCTTCGTTCCCCTTGCCGGAAACCGACGACGGCGTTCAGCAGTCCACGGTCGCGCGGCCACAGGTGAACCTCGTAGCGGCTCTCACCGCTGCCGACGGTCCCCAGGACGATCGACTTCTCGAAGTCGTTCGGCGGAAAGGCGGGCGGCTCGGGCGGGGTGCCGGCCACCAGCGTCGGCTCGGCCCAGTACGACTGGTCCCAGCTCGTGTTGTTCTTCGGCCCCGGGTGCGATTCGAGTTGAAGCCGGACGCTCTGGCCGGCGAACGGGCTCAGGTCGGCCTCCGCCTCTTGCCACGTCTTGGCGTCGACGTGCCGCTCGAACACGACTTCGCCGAGCTGGGCTTCGGGGGCATCGAGCCGGACGACGCGGACGCGGAACGTCACCCCGTCGCTCTCGCCCGGCGGCGACATGCCGTTGGCAAAACGGAGCCGAAGCGGAGTCGTCTTGGGCAAATGGAGCGGGAACTCGACCAGGAGCGTGCCGACCAGACCGTCGTACCACGGCGGATGGATCGCCAGGACCGAGCGGGTCTGCCCGTCCAAGGTCTCCGAGCGGATGCCGACCGCGCCGTGCGATCGCGACTCGGACCCCTGCCAACCGACGGGCATGGTCTTCGCCGCTTCACCGAACACCGCGGCGACCGACCGATGGACCGGCAGACGCCACAACGCCAGCTCGCCGACCTCCTGCATCGTGAACGGCTTCCACACGATCTCCGGGGCCGCACGGGGCGGCTGGGGCAGCTTCGTCTCGAGAACGAGGATCGGATGAGCCGTGTGTTGTTGGCCCCCTGACGCGAAGCGGGCGTAAGCGTGGATGGGGTAGTGGGCGCTGTACGTCCCCTCGCCCGCGGTGACCTCGAAATCGAGGCTGGCCGTCTTCCGGGCGTCGACCGAAAACCGCACCGGCCCGGCAGGCCGAGCCCGCCAGCGATCGATCACCGCCAACTCCAGCGTCCCTTCGATCGGCTGGTCCCCCTTGTTTTCCAGGACGACGCGAACGGGCAAGGGCACGTCGGCTTCGGTCACTTCCTCCGGCCCCTCGATCCGCACGGTCAGCGGTCCGGCCGTATCGACCGGCGGGTTGTAGGCCGGGGCCGGCGTTGCGGAGAAGCATTGTGCCAATACGAAGGCGAGAATCGGAATCGCACGTCCAGGCATGGATGGTCTGCGAGCGGGTCTCATTGCCGGATCTCCACGGGTCAAGTATCGCGGGATTGTGACTTGAGGTTTCGAGCCGCTTGCGGCTTGGCCGGTTGGGTTGCGGTGCGTCGGGGGGATGCGAAGCCGCAAGCGGCGCTGTGCGTAAGGAGCGAGGTTCAGCTTGCCGGTCCACCGGCCAGCCCGAAGCAGAGGACCCGTCCGTCGAGCATCGTGACCACGACCTGGCCGTGCCGGTCGACCAGCAGCCCGCCGGGGAGCGGCTCGCCGGGCAGATCGTGCCGCCAGAACCAGATCGGCGTGCCGTCGTCGGCCTTGAATGCCGCCAGGGCCCACTGCGGCTGGGCCCGGGCCCGGTTCTGGTATTGCACCACGGCCACGACCGACTCGGGGCAGACGGCCAGCGAGTGCACCTCGAACTTGTTCGGCTCGTTCAGGTCCGACTGCCAGCGGACCGCGCCGTCGGTTGCGAAGACGTCGGCCAGGGCGCGCCAATGGCCCGGCCGGGCCCCGGGCGACGACGGAAATCCCTGCTCGATCCGCTCGGCCACCCTTGCTGCGTCGCAACAGGCGAGCTTGCCATCCTGGAAATTGACCAACGCGAACGTATCGTCGTCCCAGGACGGCGGAACCCCGCCGAAGTTAAGTGTGAACGCACCACGATCGGTCGAGGCGACGAAGCTCCCTTTCGTGGCCACGTTTCGCGGCGACGAGTAGAGCACCCGGCCTCCGGCGATCGCCACTTTGTCGGCAAACACGCCCACGAACCGGCCGGCATTGGCCTTCGGCTGCCCCTGATCGAACGGCGCGGCCAGGCACTTGCCCGTGGCCAGCTCGAACCGGGCGGGCGAGACCTGGTTGCCGCCGGCCAGGAGCAGTTGGTCGCCTTGGATGGTCAAGTTGCCTTGGGCGCTGACGCCCTTGCGCAGTTCGGGGTTGAGGTGTCCGCAAGCGTTGTTCTGCCACCGGATCTTCCCGGTCTTCGCGTCGAGGGCGTAGACGTAGGTGCCGTCGCAGTCGATGATCCCGGCGGCGAAATAGGCCACGCCGTCGTGGACCAGCACGCCCGTGTTGACCGGCCACGTGGAGCAGAGGTTCCCAAAGACCATGATGTGCCGCTCCACCGGGGCCGCGCGGAACCGCCAGAGCAGCCGGCCGGTGGCCGCTTCCAGGGCGTAGACGAAGCCGTCGCCGCCGCCGACGTACGCCCGGCCCTCGGCGAGCGTGGGGGGCATCTTGATCGGGGCGGGCGTGGCGAAGGCCCAGCGGACTTCGCCCGTCAACGAGTCGAAGGCCCGGACGCGCCCGTCCTCGCCGCTGACGAACACCAGTCCCCCCGCCGCCGTCGGCGCACTGGGCACGCAGGGCCGCTCGGGCGCGTGCTGCCAACGGAGCGTGATCGGCCGCGCCGGTTGCGCCGGGGGCGTTTTCGCCGGGGATGCTTGCGGCTTGGGTCGAGCCAGCCGGGCCTTCGTGCTCGCCGTGCGGTGGTTGTTCGCCCGATACGTGGGCCAGTCGTCCTCCGAAATCTCGAACGCGGCGACCTCGTCGACGTTGCCCGTGCCTCGCTCCAGCCGTTCCGCCTCGGTCGCCACGCGGTCGAAGCGGAAATCGCCGGCCGGGCACTTGGCGCAGGCCCCGATCAACTGGAGGTTGCAGTCGCACTGCCACGGCCCGATGTAGAGCATGCCGCCGGCCGGCAGGGCGCCGTCGTTGCACGCCGGGCGAATGCCGCCGTCGATGAGGACCCGCTTGGTCTCCCGGTCGAAGCGGAGCGTGCCCTCTCCCCGGCAGAAGAACGAGTCGGGCGTGGCCGTCAGGCGCGTGCAGGAGACCTTGCGGAACTGGAGGTCCTCGACGACGTCGCCCGAGACCGGATCGACGACCACGTGGCTCCCGCCGGGCCCCACGCCGAGCACCGCCTTCCCGTCGACGTAGATCACGTTCGGGTTGTTGGTGACCTTCTTCTTGGTCCACAAGAGCGAGCCGTCGTTGGTCGATAGCGCGACGACGTTCATCCGGGTCTGACCCTGGACGACGAGTGCCTCGGGCGTGGCCACGGCGATCGAGCAGCTCCGGAAGCCGGGCGTCGAGGTCAAACCCCGCCCCGGCTGCTCGATCAGCTCCAGCACGCCGGGATCGTGGTTGGTCCAGACGACGCTGCCCGAGTCGGCGTCGAGGCACCGCAAGTGCTGCTCGGGGCCGTAAAGAAAAACCCTCTTTTCGCCGACCGCCATCGCCCGAGAATCGATCGGCTTCTCCTCCTCATGTTTCCAAAGGAGGCTCTTCTCGTCGACGCGGTAGGCGGCCAGCGTGTTGCCGAATCCCCAGGGGACGCGGGGCTGCCGATAGTAGCCGACGCTCAGGTCGGCCCAGCTCCAGCCGCCAAAGGTGCGATCGCCCTTGATGGTGACCGCGCCGGGGCCCTTCTCGCCGGCCAGCACGTACAGGACCCCGTCCTTCATGGCCATCCACTTCCACTCGCCCTCGACGCCGGGCACGCGGATCTCGCCCTTCTCCTCGCCCGTCGCCGGATCCAACAGCAGACACCGATTGCCGTCGATCATGTAGAACGTGTCTCGGGTGGCGATGAAGGCGGAGCGGTGGACCATGTGCCGGTCGGGCAAGTCGCGATCCCAGAGGATGGTGCCGTTGTAGCCGTTGCGGCAGACCAGCTTGTTCATCATGTCCCATTCGCGGCGGTGATGGGCGATGTGGCCGATCGCCAGGAAGGTGCGCCCGCCCGCCGCCGTGGTCACGGCCGGCATGCCGATGTACATCGGGTGTTCGAGGAACTGGGTCAGGTACGGGGCCTTGATCACTTCGTCGGTGGAGACGGGGTTGTTATCCGGCCCGTGCTCCCAGTGGGACCAATCGTCGGTGCCTTCCCAAGCCGGCTTGCGGAGCTGGACCCAATTCTGATTGCCGCACGACCAGCTTTCGACCTCCTCCGTGCCGCCCGCCCGTGCCCACGCCTCCATCTTCTCCCGCTCCACGCCGGGACTTCCGGCCGGAATCCGCGTGCCGACCAGGGCCGTCCCCTGCGGCCGCAGCACGCGGAGGACCTCGGCCACCGGCAGCGCCGCAAGCTGCTCGGCGCTCAATTCCGAGGCGATGACGAGGTCGATCAAGTTGTCGGCGTAGGGCAGCTTCTCCAGCGGGCCGGCCCCGATGGCCATCCGGTCGATGCTGAACTCGGCCAATTCCGCCTGGGCCGCGAGCGCCGTCTCGGCCGGCTCCGGCGCGCGACAATGCACCAGAAGCTCGCTGGCACGCACCACTTCGCGCGCCAGCTCGCGACCCGCGCCCAAATAGGCGCATACGCCCCGACGCACGCCGGCACGCCGGATCAGGTCCCTCGCCAGCTCGTCGTCCGCAGCGGGCCGGGCAACTTGCTGCCCGGGCTCCGCAGCGGCGAGCTGCGCAAACGGCCGACGGGCTCCCCGGCCAACGAGCATGGCGCCGATCGCCGCGGCAACGACGACGCTCCTCCAGCATCCAAGTCGTGAAACCGGAATTCGCATTGCCCTCTCCTTCGCCTCTTGCGGTTAGTGGAATCGCGGACCGTGCAGCCGAACGCATGAGCAAGCCGGACTGGCCGCCCCAAGTCCGTTGAACCTCGGCCATCTTAAGCCTCCCCGCAGCCCATGACAAGCAACCTCGGCACGCCCGGCGGGCCGCGCGGAGGTCGGCCAGAATGGGGGTGCCGGCCTGCTCCCCGGGGACTTGCATCGACAGCCGGTCGGGCTATCCTGGGAGGCGAGGGATGGCACGTTGCCGAGAAGCGTTGACTTGTGAAGACCGTCGTTCCCGAGTTCTGCTGGAAAGGAGTAACCACCCATGTGTCTCACTTGCCTCGTTGCCGCGTTGCTGTTAGGGGCAAACGTACTGTATGCCGCTGAAGCCGAGCCGGCCTCGGCCACCGGGCCGTCGCAGAAGGAGATCGACGAGGGCTTCGTCCCGCTGTTCGACGGGAAGACGCTCCAAGGCTGGGTGGGCGTCGCCGGAAGCACGGATAGCTACTACGCCGAGGACGGCCTGCTCATCTGCAAGGCCGACGGCCACGACCATGTCTTCACCGAGAAGGAGTTCGCCAACTTCATCCTCCGGCTCGATATCAAGCTGGAGGAGAATGGGAACAACGGCGTGGGCATCCGCACGAAGATCAGCCGCCAGCCGCACATCGAGGGCATGGAGCTCCAGGTGCTCGACGACACGGGCCCCCGCTACAACGACCTCAACCACCCCAAGTACCTCAAGCTCAAGCCGTACCAGCACCACGGCTCGATCTACGGCGTGGTCCCGGCCAAGACGGGCCACATGAAGAAGGCCGGCCAGTGGAACCAGGAGGAGGTCATCTGCGACGGACGCCACGTGAAGGTCATCCTCAACGGTGCGGTGATCATCGACGCCGACCTGGACAAGGTCGAGCCCATGGACGGCAAGGAGCACCCGGGCCTGAAGTACGAAAAGGGCCGCATCGGCCTGCACGCCCACGGCAACGGCGAGAAGGTGTTTTTCCGGAACATCCGGATCAAAGAGCTGCCGTGAGCAGATGGGGGCTAGTGACGAGTGGCAAGGGAAGAGGAGAACCCATGGATGCTTTGGAGGCGATCCATACGCGGCGCAGTATCCGGAGGTACGAGGAGAAGCCGGTTCCGGAGGAGATCGTCGAGAAGCTCCTGGCGGCGGCGATGAGCGCTCCCAGCGCGAATAACACCCAGCCCTGGCACTTCGTGGTCATCACCGACCGGGAGCTTCTGGACGAGATTCCGAAAATCAACCCTTACGCCAAGATGGCCCGGGGCGCACCGCTGGCGATCCTCGTGTGCGGCGACGTCACGCTCGAGCAGGTGCCCGGCTATTGGGTCGTCGACTGCGCGGCCGCCGTGGAGAATCTGCTCCTGGCGACGCATGCCCTGGGCCTCGGCGCAGTATGGACCGGCGTCTATCCGCGCCGGGATCGCATGGACGGTTTCCGCGGGCTGCTCGACCTTCCCGAAACCGTGGCCGCACACAGCCTGATCGTGCTCGGCTACCCGGCGGAAACGCTCCCCCGCGAGGATCGATACCGGGAGGATCGCGTGCATCGCGACGGCTGGACCTAGCCCCGCGCGGCTCGGCTTTGGATTCCCACGAAAGGAGCACGAAGATGTCCTTGTTCGGCCGTCGTGCGCGTTGGACGTTGCCGGCGATCCGGATCGCCGCCGGTCTCGCTTGTCTTTCGATGCCGGCGGCGCTCGCCTCGGACGACGCGGCCCCGTCGGGCCCCAACCTCGTCGTCAACCCGTCGTTCGAGCGGCCCGACGAGAGCCGCCCGCTGCCCGCGGCCTGGTACGGGCCGCCGCAGGTGTACCGCATCGACAAGGAAGTGGTGCGGACCGGCGCAGCGTCGCTCGAGTACGTGAACGACGATCCGGAGCGCTACTCCCTCGCGTCGCAGAAAGTGCCGCTCGAGCCGGGTCGGAAGTATCAGTTCAGCGTTTGGGTCAAAACGAAGGACATTGCCGGCCCGGAATCCGGCGCCACGATCTCGATCGAATGGCAGGGCAAGGACGGCAAGTGGTTGGGCGGCTTGTATCCAAGCGGCGTGAAGGGTACGCGCGATTGGACGCAGGCGGTCAGCATCACCCGGGTGCCCAAAGAGGCCGCGTCGTTCACCGTGCTATGCTACGTGCGCAAGGGCATGACCGGCACGGCCTGGTTCGACGACGTGGAAGTGGTCCGCATCGTCGACCCGCCGATGCGTACGACCCTTCTCTCGCCCGGCTATCGTGGACGGATCACGGCCGCCGGGCCGGACACCGGACGAGCCCGGGTGCGCCTCGATCTGGTCGACTACGACTACCAGCCGCAGGGGCTGCGGATTCACGCCTCGCTTCGCCACGGCGCCGACGGCGAAGTCCTCTGGGAGACCGAGACGCAGCCGGCTTCCGACGTCGAGGAGCCGACCGACCTGGCTTTCCCGACCGGCCAGCTCGCCGTGGGCGAGTACGACCTACAGGTGCGACTGCTGGGCCCGAACGGGGACGAGATTCAGAAGGCGACGCACCGCCTGGTCCGCGTGCCGGACGACTTCCAGCCGCGCTCGACGATCGACGAGCATCGCCGCCTCGTGGTCGACGGCAAGCCCTTCTTCCCCATCGGCATGTACTGGAGCAGCATCAACGAGGAGGACGTCAAGGTCTACGCCCAGAGCAAGTTCAACTGCCTGATGCCCTACGGGTCGCCGAAGCCGGAGCAGATGGACTTGGCGGCCAAACACGGGCTGAAGGTGATTTACTCGGTGAAAGACTGGTACGCGGGCTCGCGGTATTGCCCCGGGTTCATCAAGAGCGTGGACGACGAGGAGCCGCGCATCCGGGAGCGGGTCCGCCAGTTCCGCGACTACCCGGCGCTGTTGGCCTGGTATCTCAACGACGAGTTGCCGCAGCGGTTCATGCCGCAGCTCGAGGCCCATCAGCGCTGGGTCGCCGAGGAAGATCCGCATCATCCCACTTGGGTCGTGCTCTACCAGTACCGCGACGTGGACGCCTACCTGAACACGTTCGACGTGATCGGCACCGACCCCTACCCGATCGGCCGGTCGCCCGCCTCCATGGCCGCCCAGTGGACGGCCGAGACGTTCCGCCAGGTCGAGCGTGCCCGACCCATGTGGCAGGTCCCGCAACTGCACAACTGGGCCAACTACCGCAAGGGCGAGGCCGAGGACCCGAAGCTGCACACGCCCACCTTCGACGAAGTCCGCAGCATGGCCTGGCAGTGCATCGCCGAAGGGGCGACCGGGCTGGTCTTCTACTCGTGGTACGACGTCAAGCGGAACCCCGACGTGTCGTTCGACGTTCAGTGGGACGGCCTGAAGCGGGTCGCCGCCGAGATCGATTCGTTGGCGCCCGTGCTGCTGTCGATCGACCCGGTGCCGGAAATCCAAGTCGCGTGCGACCCGGCCCCGGCCGACGGGCCCGGCTGGCTCAACTGGACCGCCCGCACTCACGCCGGCAAGCTCTACCTGGTAGCGGTCAACAACGGCGACGGCGAGGGCCAGGTCACGTTCACGCTGCCCGGGGCGCCGCGGAGTGTCCACGTCGTGGGCGAAGACCGGTCGATCACGCCGCAGGGTGCGAGTTTCCGCGGCGAGCTGGGGAAGCTGAGCGTGCGGATCTATGAAGTGGAGCTGCGGTCGCCGTGAATCGAGCCGCGGATGGAACTGGTCGGAGGTGAAGCCGGGGGCGGTGGAGCCCGGGCGTGCGACAAGGGATGGCTCACATGGCGTGTGTCACTGTAAGAACGAATGCGACTGCGGCTCCGATGACGCCCGCAACGAAGCCGATGAGCGTGAGCTTCCATACCCAACCCTGTCCCAGTGTCTTCTGCCGGCCTTGATACATCAGAGAGACGATTCCAGGCACAATGGCCAAGGCCATCAAGTCCCAAGCAGCCTCGTTACGAACCGCACCTCGGTACATCACATCAATCAGGAGTGCGAAGCTGACAAAAGCGCATGCCCAGCGGTAGCTGGCATTCTCGACAGCCACCGTCCGCTCGTCTCGTTGGACGCTTTGGTGGGTGGTCATATTTTGTCCTCCAGGAAGAAGAGGTCTTCGACCCGCTTGTCCAGGCGTCGGACCAGGATCAGGGCGAGCAAGGCCGAGGGGTTGTACTGACCCGTTTCAATCGAGCTGATGGTTTGCCGGGTGACTCCGGCCAGCAAGCCGAGTTGCTCCTGGGAGAGATTCTTCTCTGCACGTGCAACTTTCAACCGGTTGCAGAGGCGGAAATCCGGCACGGCGTGTTTCTCCTGGCTGCCCTATCGGTTGGTCACGTTCTATCCTACTCAATCGGTCACGGAACGTCAAGTATACTTGGCATCCTGACGTGTACACACGACACAATGACCGCTATACTTGGCATCGGAACACCTCCTGCGGCGCTTCGGTCGGTGGAATTCGGTGAGTTGTCGCCGTGCCGGGGGGCCTCGAAAGGGGGTGCTCATGGCCCGAAACGGCCCCGCCCCCCCGTACGGCCACCCGTCGCCGCCTTTTCTCCAGCTTGCACAGCTTGCCGCATATGTGGGACAAGGGTCCTCCTCGCCGAGCTGTTCGCCTTGGTCTCCGGCCATGGTTTCCACGGCCCCCTCGACCAACCCCCTGCTAGCGGTAGCAGCAATCTCCTCCATCTCGGCCAGGCTCACGTCCAGCCCGGACCGTCCGAATACGCCTCGCGAGGCAATAGTCCCCCCCCTCGCAGTTTCTTTGATTTCCTCGATCTTCTTCCGCGAAAGCTCCCTCGTCGCCATCTTCCATCCCTCCCTGGATTTCAGACCACCGAATCAACCACAATCCGACGCAGAAGCC
>DATKZH010000084.1:0-74501 GCA_035528065.1 Thermoguttaceae bacterium
AAGCCCGCCAGCAGGCGCGTGCAACCCAAGCGGCAGGGGCTCACTAGCCGCTAGCCGCCCTGCTCCCGGGCCCTTCCTCCTCGCCCACGACCCCCGTCGCCGCCCCCCCGTCCGCGCCCCATGCCTATCTCGGGCGCTTACGAAAGAGCAGAGTCAGATGCCCCGGACCTGCACGTCAGAAATAGGCCCTCTCCCGGACTCCCAAGAAACGCATGAACCGTGGGCATGATGTAAAATGGCCCATGCGCGCCGTCCGTCTCGACGGGAGGATCGTCGACGTCGACCCGACCGCCGGCCGCGCTATCGGCATCCGCCGGCTGGTGATCGAGCAGACGGATGCCCAGCGCCTCGCAGCCCAGGTCGATCCGCACGTCGAAGCGACGCACGATCCGGCGCGCGAAGCCTAGAACCAAAGCCCCGCTCGCTGGTCACCGTTCGCTGGAGAAGACGATCTTCTCGCTGTCCGGCGACCACATCATGCTTCGGTTGACCAGCCCGTTCTTGGCAGACTCCAAGAGCGTCGGTGCGCTGGGGACCTCGCCGGAGATCGAGTACAGGTACGTGTGGTGCCACCGCCGATTCTTGGGATTCGGTGCGTCCGTATCCTGAATGGCAAACACGATCTGTTTTCCGTCCGGCGACCAGCTCGGCGGGCCGATCAACGATCGGTGGCGACCCTCTTCCGTGTAGAGAATCCGGATCGAGTGGGGCGAGCCGTCGACGCCCACGGTGGCCAGGTGCTCCTTGCCGTTACGGGTTCCGACGAAAACCAGGCGCTCGCCGTCGGGCGACCAGGTGGCCCCGCCGAACGCGGTCTTCATCGGCTCGCCCAAGATCTTGCGAATCTTCCCGGTCCGCGCGTCCACGATGTTCAGGCAGTCCCCGAAATAGGCGTACACGCACAGCAGCCGGCCGTCGGGCGACCAACGCGGGTACCAGCCGCGGCAGATCCACTGCCGATCCGTGCCGTCCGAGTCCATGACCCAGGTCCCGTGCTTCGACCCGCACGGATTGCCGCCGTTGACCATGTACGCGATCTTTCGGTCGTCGGGCGACCACGAGGGCGTGTTGCCGCAGCCCAGATCCTTGAACGTCCCTCGGAAGGGGCCCTCCGCGGCATAGACGATCAGGTGAGCGCATTCCAGCGCGCCGACCTCGGGCACGGCGTCGAAGGCGATCATCGTCCCGTCGTGCGACCATTCGGGCGACGAGCTGGAGATCATGCCGGGAGCCGCCACCAGATACGCCACGCCGGAACCGTCGCGGTCCATCGTGAACAGCGCTCGGAACCCATCTTCGCCTTTCCGGTCCGCCACCGGCGCGGGTTGGAGCGTTTGAGCCCTACGCACTTCCAAGGCAACGCCAATTCGCTCGAGCAGCACCTGCGACTGCCGTGTCACTACCTCTTGCCGCTTGAGCAGCGCCCGGAGGCTCTCCTCTTGCTGCCTGAGGAGCACCCGAAGGCTCTCCAATTCGGCGGCGGCGTCCGGCTGCGCGTCGGGTCGCCGGCCTAGCTGCGCGAAGGCTCGGCGAACCAGCTCCAGGTGACTCGTTTCCTCGGCCGACCGGGCGAAGCCCGTGCTGCCCAGCAAGAGAGCGGCCGACGCAACCAGCAGGGTCCAGGTTTTCCACGACATGTCTCACCTCCCGGAGTTGCGATTGCCCCTTCCATCCATCCCGCCGTACAGCCCGCGACTATCGGCAAACTGGAGTATCTGGGCAATCTAGGGACCCGCAAAGCGGTTTCTGTCCCCCCGTAAGGCAGACATTACCTTACCACTGTTGATCATACCGTCCTTCACGAAGAAGACAAGCATTTGGCAGTAGTCAATCCCACTCACCGTGTTTCTGCTATTTCTCGTCCGCGTCGCCGTTGTCATAACCGGCGACCAGCTTCTCCATCTCGGCGATCCGCCTTCGTGAGCGCCTGTACACGCAAACGTACACCGATCCCGGGAAGACGGCGAACATCGCCGTCATGAACAGGGCTTTCCACGGGCTCTCGGCAACGGCCATCCAGACGAGCAGGGCGGCAAGAACCGGCGTGAAGACCCGGAAGATGATGCGTAGCGCCCGCTCGGCCTCTCTTGCTTGCTTGACCTGTCTCTCGGCGTCTTCTCTTCTGGCCGGCCTCTCGCCTTGAATATCCACGTCGATCCGCTCGCCTGAGGAACGGCCCTTCAGCGGGCCGGCTCGAATGCCTTCATCTTCTCCTGGTAGTACGCAACGACGCGGTCTCGATGAGATAGGTCTTTCGGCGGGACGTTCGGCTGGTCGATCTGCGGCGCGTCAAGGTCTTGGTACGGCTTCGGGCGGGGGTCCTTCGATCGCCACGCGTCGAGCGCGGTCTCCATCTTCGCGACGACCGCGCGGTGCTCCGGGGCGTGATAGAGGTTCTCTATCTCCAGCGGGTCCCGTTCCAGGTCGAAGAAGAGGTTCTCGTGGTGGGGGGCGGCGAGGATCAGCTTGTGCGAGCGGGACCGGGCCATGACCTCGCGGCCGCCGCCGTGTTCGGCGAACACGAGCGAGCGTTCCGTCCCCCCGGCCCTGAGGTCTTGCCCTTGCATCTCCGACCCGGGACGGCAGCCCGCCGCTTGGCACAACGTGGGCGCAAGGTCGACGTTGCTGACCAGCCGCGAAGCCACCTCGCCGGCTTGTCTGCTTCCCGGCCATTTGACGATCAAGGGCACCTTGACCAACGGATCGTACATGTAGTTGCCCTTGAGCAGCATGTGATGGTATCCCATGTAATCGCCGTGGTCGGCCGTGTAGACGATCAAGGTATCGTCGTAGAGTCCCTTCCGTTTCAGAAGCGCGATCATGCGTCCCACGTGATGATCGATTTGCGAGACCGCGGCGTAGTAGAACGCCATGGCCCGCCGCAACGGCGGCTCGGTCAGCTCCGCGTGAGGGAAATAGCCGCGACTGTAGTCCAAGTCGCGCTTCAAGCACTGCCCCTCCCAGCCCGGCAGCAGCGTGAGCTTGTGGGGATCGTACATTTCGTGCCACGGGGCGGGCGGGTCGAAGGGATGGTGCGGCTTGATGAAGCCGACCATCAATAGGTGGCTGCTCGCGGAATCCCACCTTTCCAGCGTCTCCAGGGCGCGATCGGCGATCCACGTGGTCGAGTGATGCTTCTCCGGGAGATTGGAGGCCAGGGCCCCGAAAGTCTCCCAGTACCGCTTCGGCGCGTGACGCCGATACTCGGCCCGCTGATCCTCGAGGTCGTTGCGGTCGACCAATCCCAGGCGCATCAGATAGCGGTGGTAGTCGTCGTCCCAGCGGCCCGGGCCGTCCTGCTCGGCAAGCACCAGCTCGTCGAATCCGACGTCGAGGTAGGTGGGCATGAAGTGCATCTTTCCCACGGCCTTCGTCCGGTAGCCCGACGCGCGCAGGATTCGCGGAAACGTGTCGATTCCGGGTGCCAGGGTGCTGCGGTTGTTCCAGCCGCCGTGCTCATGGACGTACCTGCCGGAGAGCAGCGAGTAGCGGGACGGGGTGCAAACGGGATAGGGACAAAAGCTGTTCTCATAGCGCACGCCGTCGTCGGCAAGGCGGTCGACATGAGGGGTCTTGACGTCTTCGTTCCCGTAGGCGCCCAAGCAGTCGATTCGATGCTGGTCGACGTGGACGACCAGGATGTTCGGGCGCGAAGCGGGTCCCTCCGAACCCGACCCGGCGTCGGCGGCCGCGAGCCCCCCCAGGGCGGAGCCTGCGGTTGCCAGGAAACGGCGTCTCGTCCAACGTTGCGTCATCATTCCCCTCCTGCACGTCTGGGGCCGTTGCGAACGGTTCCCGCGTCGCCGGTCCCGTGAGCTCGGATCGTGCTCGCCAAACGACGTACGAGACCTCTTGTCGATCGACCGGCGGGGCCTTGCTTGGCGGCGAAGCCCGGCACCCACGCTCCCGGGAGTATAAGTTGCCGGAAATGGGGCGGCAAGACGCGGCGAGCCGCGCTTCGTGAGTCGCTCGCCGCCCGGGCGGGCAGGCTTGCGGGGCTCGCGTCGCTCGTCCACTGCGGAACCGGGGAGTGTGGCGGCCTTCGTCGAGGTGAAGCCGTCGCGCTAGCTCCTCCCGAACCACCCTCGCCGCCAGAAGTACCATAGTTGCCCCCCGGCGACGATCGCCATCATTCCCAAGGCGAGCGGATACCCCAGAGCCCATCGCAGCTCGGGCATGTTCCACGCCGAGATGGCGGTGTCGAAGTTCATCCCGTACACGCCGGCGATGAAACTGAGCGGGATGAAGATCGTGGCCATGATCGTCAGCACTTTCATCACCTCGCTCATCCGATTGTTCACCGCGGAGAGGTAATAGTCGCGAAGGTCGGAGCACATCTCGCGGCAGGTCTCCACCAGGTCGATGATCTGAAGCGTGTGGTCGTAGCAGTCGCGGAGGTAGACGCGCGTCTCCTCCGAGATGAGAGGGCTGGAATCCCGCAGCAGCTCCCCAATGTCGTCGCGGAACGGCCAAACCGCCCGGCGGAGCAAGAGCAGGTCGTTTCGCATCTGATGGACCTGGACGACGGTGTCCGGCGCGGGTCGGGTCGAGATCTGCTGGTCCAAGGCGTCCAGCGCCTCGCCGTATTGCTCCAGCACGGGGAAATAGGCGTCGACCACGGCGTCGAGCAGGGCGTAGGCTAGGTAGTCCGCCCCCAACTGGCGAATCCGTCCTTTGCGCTGCCGCAGCCGCCTTCGGACCGGGTCCAGGCAGTCGCCGGGTCTTTCCTGAAAGGTGAGCACGAAATTCGGACCCAGGAACAGGCTCATCTGCTCGGTGTCGAACTGCTCGCCCGCGGTGAGCATGCGGACGACGATGAACAGGTGTTCCTCGTAGTCCTCCACCTTGGCCCGCTGGTGCGTGTTGACGACGTCCTCCAGGGCGAGCGAATGGAGGTGGAAGATCTCGCCGAGCCGTTTGATCGTCTTGGCGTCCCCGAGTCCTTGGACGTCGACCCACGTGACCGGTCGCTGGCCGACGAGCTTGGCCAAAGAGTCGAGATCCTCTGTCTCCGTCTCTTCCAGGTCGTCCGGCCCGAAGCTGATGACGCGGATCACGGGACGATCCGCCTCCGGATCCGTCTTCACCGTGCCCGGCGTGGTCCCGGGCGGCGTGCGGCGACGGAGTCGGAGGTTGACCCTCATGCGTCTGCCAAGTCTGACGTTCATCTCGTGTCTCCCTTTCCTTGGACGGAGGGATGGTGCCGCGAGAGCGAATCCGCAGAATGCGATTTTGTGGGCTTCCGGGTCGGCGGGCCGCCGGCCTCTTTGAGCAGGTCCGCTCCCGACCGCAAGTGAACGTCGCGTTGCGGGAAGGCGATCTCGATTCCCGCCTCGCGAAACGCCTGATCGATGGCCATGTGCAGGCCGTGAATCGTTTCGAGACGCTTATCCACCCTCGGCAAAAAGCACCGCACAACGAAGCTCAAGGAGCTGTCGCCGAATCCCTCGAACGTCACCAGCGGAGCAGGATCGTCCATCACCTCCGGGTGCTCGCGGACGACCTTCTCCAGCACCTCCCGAACGCGTGCCGTGTCCGATCCGTAGGCGATGCCGACGTTGATCACGATGCGATTGACCCGGTCGGCGCGCGTCCAGTTCAAGAGCCGCCCGGTGATGAATTCCTTGTTGGGGACGATGAACTCCTTGCGATCCCAGTTCGTGACCGTGGTGGCCCGCGTTTGAATGCGCGTGACGACGCCGGTCACGTCGTCCACGGTGACCACGTCGCCGACGCGGATGGGCCGCTCGAAGAGGATGATCAGGCCGGAGATGAAGTTGGCAAAGATCTCCTGAAGGCCGAATCCCAAGCCGACGCTCAACGCCGCGACGAGCCACTGCACTTTGGACCAGCCGATCCCCATCGCGCCGAAGCCCAACACCACTCCGATGGCGACGATCACGTACCGGGTCATCGTCGTGATGGCATAACGGGCGCCGGCGTCGAGGGGCAGTTGTTGCGGCATGGCGATTTCCAGGAGTCCCGGGATGTTTCTTGCCGCGGCCGCCGTCATCAGGAAAACGAGGATTGCCACGCCCAAATCGGCCACCGTGATCGCCTCGGCTCGCTCGAAGGTGTGGAAAGTGGGGGAGCGGTCCGGGGCGGTGATCTTTTCGGTTGCCCGAACGGTCGTGGTCCAGAGCTCCACCTCGTCGAGAATGGCCAGCGCCGGCAGGACTTCCACCCAGATCCACCAGACGCCTACGATTGCCGCCAGGGCGAGGGAGCTGTTGAGGAAGCGGCGCGTCTGCAGGCTGACGTCCGAGAGGTCCGGTTCGAGCTCCGCAGACGTGGGGATAATGGCGATGCCCGGCGCCTCGGCCGCAGGAGTTCCCGCGGTCTCCGAAGCTCGTCGCCGCTGACGCGCTCTCTGAATCGCCAACCGCCGCCGGACGACCAGCACCCAGCGAGAGAGAATCGCCCCGAGAACCACGAGTGCCAACAGGAAGTAAACCGTCTCGCCGAGCCGAGCGGCAAGCTGATGGGCCGTGTAGAAGTAGCCCACGGCTGCCAGCACGGCGAGGCTCAAGGGCATGGCGAGCCCCAGCACGTACCAGAGATGCCGGGAGCGGTAGAACCAGCCCTGGTAGCCGTCGGCCAGGAGGTGACGGAACAGCCCCCCCGTGGGACGAAGCACCCACTGCACGAAGACCGCAACGAGCAGCATCATGGCGATGAAGCTCATCCGCCCCAGCGACGCTTGCCATTTCTCCAGCCCCGAGGATTCGAGGACCGGGACGGTAAACACCAACGGCAGCCCCACGAGCACGAACCACTGAAGGTGTCGCCGGAGGATGCGGAGCGCGCCGGGCGGCCAGTCAAAGTGGGCTTCGGCCAATCCCTTCGCCCGACACAACTGCCGGAAGAACTCCAGCGGCAGGAACCAACCGGCCATGTGCGCCAGCCCCGAGGCCACCGCCTTGGCAAAATGCGTCGCGTCGAGCGGCGAGACCAACCGCCAGGCCAGGTACCAGAACAGAACCGGCCATATCCCGGCAATGAGGAGGGTCAGGACCAGGGCCTTCAGCGTGGGGAGGATTTCATAAAGGGTGCTCGAGGCGGCCAGCTCGCCGGTTCGCGCCAGCCAGTTCCGGAGGCGCCGTTGCCCGAGCAGCCAAATGGCGAAGGCGAGGATCACCGCCAAATGCAACTCGGGGCGGCGGCCGAAGTCGGTCTTCAACGATTCCCCGATCTCCGCCCAACCGCTGGATCCATCCGGAACGAGAAGCCGTTTGACGGCCCCCCCCGCCATGCGGAAATTCCCGAGTTGGATCGGATCGGCACTGCGGATCCACAACACGCGCTCATCGATGTAGCCGGCATACTCCTCGACGGCGTGAATCAGCTTGTGCTCCGCCTCGTCGAGATCGACCAGCGTCTTCAGGCAGTCGTAGTGGTTGCGGATGGCGGTGTCGAGATGGTCCCGCTGGTTGGTGAGGTAGTCCCGGACGGCCGCTTCCAACTCCTCCTCCGGGATGTGGCCCGCGCCGGGTCGGATCTCCGCCAACGTCGTCTCCACGTGCTTCTCGTAGTTGGCCGTCGCCGCCCGCTGGTCCTCCATCTCGAAGAGCTTGGTCTGCACGCCGCGGATGACCGGCTGCCGAGCGCGGATCGCGCGCTGGTGGTTGCCCACGTCGGGCAGCGCCGCCCGACGGGTCCGCATCAGCAGGCCGACCGCGTTGGTCAGGCCGACGGCTTCGTACCGCTGTTCCGTCCGTTTGAATTGATCCTCGACGCCGGCGAGGTCCTTGCTGGTCTCTTCCAGCCGCTGTGCTTCGGTGCGATTGATGCTCGCCGCCTCTTCGCCTTTCTCGGCCAGCCGTCGGTTTGTCGTGGCGAGGCCCTTCAGGGCCGGGTCGGCTTGGAGCGCTTCGGCCCTAGCGCGCGCGGCTTGTGCTTTCGCCTCTTCCTCCACCCGGCGATTTGCCAACTCGCGCCACCGTCCGACTTCCGCCTCCAGGAGGGCGGCTTCCTCGGCGGCAAGGCGCTGCTCGAGCGGCAGAAGATCCCGCGTCGCTTCGTACGTTGCCAGCTCCTTCTCGGAGGCGGCAATGGACTGGGCGATTGCCTGGCGCCGGGCCAGAAGAAGCATGCGCTGCGCCGAGACGAGTGCCTGGGGCACGTCCGGACTGACCGGCGTCAGCAATTCCTTCTCCACCGCCTTGAGTTGCTCGCGGGCCTCCGACAGCAGCCCCGTCACGTTCTTCTGCCCCCCGACCCGTTGATCGAGCTCGCTCCGAAGCATCGCCAGCGCCTCGTTCTTCTTCTCAAGCTCCTTCTCTTTTTCCGCGAGGATCTGCTTCAGCTCCGCCGGATCCTTCCCCTCGGCCGACGCAGCAGGGGGGGCCGACGGCAACGCGGCCAACTGCTCCTTCGTCTTGCGAAGTGCGTCCGGTGCCGCGTCGATCTTCGCCTGAAGCTCCGCCGTCCTGGCTGCCGACTTCGCCGCCGCGTCCAGCATCCCCAGTGCCTGGTCGTACGCCTGAAGCACCTTCTGCTTGGTCGCGTCGTCCAGGTCCGTAGCCCCGTCGGCCTGTTGACGTTGCGCTTGGACCATCTCCACCGTGACCGTTTCGACGGCCGGCTGGGGCGAAGCGGACGGCGGCTGCGCGGGCGCGCCGAGGCACACGGAGCCCGCGCAAGCCAGCAGGGCTATCATCCATCCGATTCGAACTCCGCAAGCCCATCCAATCTGACTCCAGGCGGCCGAAATGCGGTGCGAGCATTGCATGATCGTCTCTCCCAACCGCGCTCCCCCAGAGCGACGTCGTCGCTCCGTCGCTGAGGAGCGGGGAATGAAATGCTAACCTACTGGTCTGTCCAAGTTGAATCTACGGGTGCCACGGTTGGCTTGTCCAACCGTGCTTCCGGCACTGCTGGGCAAGCCAGCAGTGGCACCCAGCCTGCAAAGTCGAGGAAGACAGACCACTACTCACGCACCCGGACAATTCGCAGATCCCGTGCGCGCCACCCTATTAGACCACCTGCGGCGGATATCTCCCAGACGGGCTTTGCGAGACTTCTGAAGCGGCGAATGGCAGAACCGCCGAAGTTCGCGAGGCTGGCATTGCCAGGACTCTACGCAGACGCGGCACGCCCCACACCGCGGTCGTCCGGGAGCGAACCGCCGTATGTTTGTCTTGTCCTTTCCCCTACGGCCGTGGGGATTCGGCCACGAACACGTCGTCGAACCAAGCCGTGCCGCTATGGCCGCGGAGCAGGAGGTAGACGTTGACGTTGCGGATCGGCTTGGCCGGCTCGATGGTCAACTGGCCGTGCTGCGAGCCGGTGGTGCCGGTCTGCCAGTCGATCGTCTGGCCGTACAGCGGGGTGCCATCGGTGTAGTAGATGTCGACATAGATGCAGAAGCCCCGGCCCTGGTGGCCGCTGACGCTCTCCGCCCTGGCGTGCCCGCGGACCACGATCGGGCGAGGGGCGTCCTGGTTGAGCGTGATGGTTTGCGACGCGCCGCTCCGTTCGGTGGGCGAGTTGTTGTGGAGCTTGAGGCTCCGCCGGCCGCCGTGGGCCTGCGACGCGTCGATTTCCAGGCTCCCTTCGTTTTTCGCCCAGTGGGCGTCTTCCTCCTCAAAGCCCGGGTTCTTCAATCGATTGAGCGATCCCGGCAGGTAGGAAACCGCCTCGGAAAAATCGAGCGGGACCGAGAGCTTCGAGGAAGCAAGCTCGGCGTGGATTTCGTACGTTCCGGGCTTGGTCTGCCGGCCGGGGATCACCGCAAGTCGGATCGTCTTCGTCGATTTCGCGTCCAGCGTCCCGCGATCCAGCGAGGGTTGCGCGGTCCAGCCTTGCGGAAGCAGCGTGCGGAGCGAGACGTCGGTGGGCGTCGCGGCGTTGTTGGCCACGTCGATCGCCAGTTGGAACTGGTCGCCCGACGGCGACACGTCATCCAGGCGCATCGCCGCGATGATGGCCGGCACGACGCGAACCTCGGCGGTCGCCTTCAGCAGGAGCGACGCCCCGGTAGGCGACGCGACCGTGGCCATGCCCACGAGCTGGCCGGTGGTGCCCAGGGCGTCTTGCGGGACCGCGACGCGGAACGCACCGTCGCCCTGCGACCGGCACGCCCATCCCGCCGGAGGCCGGACCGCGTAGCGGACCTGGGACTTCGCCACCCCCTCACACCGAACGCGGACCGGCAGCTCCTCACCGTGGACGGCCACCGGCGATACCTCGAGGCGCGGCCCCCGAACGCCCATCAGCACGGAGCCGACCAGCGCGAGCCGGGCGGCCGCGTCGTCCAACTCGCGAAGCCCGCGCCGGCACGGGTTCTGGAGCTTGTTGTCCTCGATCCATTTCCTGTGCGCGTACGCGCCCTTCAACAGCGAAAGAGAGGCGTCGCGTAGGGCATCGCCACGGGCGTCCCCGAGCTTGCCGACCTCGGCTTCGAGCTTCGCAAACCGCGAATCGATCTCCTGCAATTGCGCGTCGGTCGGGTGCTCGTACCACTGGTCCATTCCCGGGTCGACCACGTACTGGCGATCCGGGTCGCTTGAGGGCGTGACGGAGATTTCGTCGATCCAGACCGTGCCGGGACATTTCCGCAGCTCGAGGGACAATTGGATGCTCCGCAGGGATCGCTCGGGCGTGATGAGGATCTCTTTCTCGCGCCAGTCGTACGTGCCCGGGTCGACGTCGTACGCGGTCCTCTTTCGCTCGGTGAACCGGGTTCTCATGTTGACGTGGCAGAGCACGGCGCGGACCGAGAGCCCGCCCTGGTCGCTCGGCTCGACGCCGTCGCACTTCAGCCGCAGCCGGAGCTTCAAGGGCTCGGGCTCGTCCTGGTAGAGCATCACCCATTGCGTCGCTCCCTTGACCTGGCTCGGCGACTCGTTGGCGAGCTTGAGGCACGAGCGGGTGTCGACATCGGCACGTTCGTAGGCGTCGTTGCCGACGGCCGGCCAATGGACCAGCGACTCGGGGCGGTCGCGGTCGATCTCGCGCATCTGTCGCCGCAGGGCGAGGTTTTCGAGGATCTCTTGGGCATGACTCTTGGCCAGTTTCTCCTTCGAGGCGACGTGCAGCACGGCCAGTGACTCGGGCCCGACGTGCAACGGGACCTGCCATCGATCGCCCTCCACACGCGACTCGGCCAGCCACCGCAGCGCCACCTCGTCGACGACCACAGGCTCGTTCGGCACGGCGGCGGCCGGGATCGAGATCACGGTATCCACGGCCTCGGGCCGGTCGTTGAGCACGGTGAAGAAGACCTCGCCCTGCTCCGGCGTTCCGAACCGCTCCAGGGCGAGGCTCGGGTCACCGCTTCGGGCGAGCGTCAAGGGCTCCCATCCGGCCCGGGCGATCTGCTGACACAGGGCCTGGTACTTGCGATGGTTGGGGCGGTCCCGTTCGTACCACTCGGCGTGGTCCCAATAGCGCGAGCCCGGGCCGAGGCCGCTGGGGGGCCAGTCGAAGAAGCCGGGGAAGACGCCGTACGCCACGCACCGCTTTATGAACAGGGCGAAGTCGTCCTCGGTCAGTTCGCTGAAGTTCCCCTTCAGAAGCGTCACGAACGGCTTCTGCCGGCAGATGCTCCGCACGTAGTTGAAGCTCGACCGGTCGATCCTGAGGCCGGTCTCCGCGCCCATCACGTCGAGATACGGAGCCGTGTAGAAGCTGCTCCCCATCGCCCCGTTCATCATCGTGATCTTTCCCTCCGCGTGGAGGCGCTCGGCCGTCTCCCGGGCGAACTCGACCGACGAGAAGTAGTTGTAGAGGAACGGCTTTTTCGCCACCGGGTCCCAGATCGGCGGGTAGCCGGCGTGGGGGAAATGCTCGCGGCGGTAGTTGATGCCCGTGGTGATGCCGTCGTAGTAGAACCCGTCCAGCTCGCCGCCGCGGCGCTCGCGGTAGCTCTGGAACACGCCCGGGATGCGCCCGAGCATGTGCTTGCCGTAGGGCAGCTCGGGGTCGAGGTTGTACTGGGCGATGATGTGGCCGTAGACGGCCGTCCGCTTGATCGAGAGCTTGCCGTCGGCGTCGTGGAGCCCGGAGGCGTCGAAGATCTCGGCGCTCCCGGTCTGGCGTCGGAAGTGCTCCCGCATCGCGGCAAGCTGCCGCTCGTACGACGGCTCCGGGTCGGTCTCCGGACTGTAGTCGGGGATGTTGGCGAACATGCCGGCATGGGTGAAATAGGTGAGGCTGTCGACGCCCAGCCGGTCGTCGTACCCCGGCTCCGGCGCGCCCTCCTGAAAGGCGAAGCGGAGCTCGTTGGCGTGATCGACTCCCGAGAGCCCGGAGAACGCCATCCACATGCCTTCCTTGCGCACGTGCTTTGCGAAGAAGTGGGGGAAGAGACGGTAGTAGCGGTCCAGCGCGCTTCGCATGCCCCAGTCGGGGTCGCAACGGTAGAGATAGAACGTCAGTTCCGCCGTGCTCGACGGCGCGGTCTCCCGGGCGAGCGCCACGTCGTACACGATGTAGAACAACCGCTTGTCGGCATCGTAGCCGGTGCGGAAGATGCGGGGCTGGTCGAGCGGAACCGCGTAACAAAGGCCGACCGGGCCGGTGATCACACTACAGAAGTTGACCGAATGCGACCCCATGTTGAGCGCCGGCTTGTCGCGCCATTCGGGCAACGCCGCGAACTCGCGCATCCCCTGCGACCGCTCGTACGTTCCGCTCGTGCCGATCTGGCGCACGGTCTCCATGTCGTCCCACCACTGCCAGCGGTCGGCGTGGATCGGCAGGGCAAACCGGACCAACAGCCCCCGGTCCCCGCCCGAGGTGTCGCCCACGGTGAGCTTCACCCGGATCAGCTCGCCGGTCGACTCGTATCGGGCCGCCAGGCGGAGCGACAAGGCGTCCAAAGCCGCCTCCCGGACGACGGTCTTCCCGCCGTCGCCGGCGCCCGCCTTCGCCTCGACCGGCACGAACTGGGGGCCGCGGGTCACGTCGCAGACGCTCACCGGATGAAACTCGGCAAGGTCGTCCGGCAGGAGTCGCTCGCCGCCGACCGAAAGGCCCGTCAAGGCCCCGGTCTCGGAGATGCTGATCGAAAGCTGGTCGCCCGTGGTCGCCGTGGTCTCTGCGGAGAGCGCGTTTGCCGCGCCGGCCGCCAGGAGGAGCAGAAAGAAACGAACGCTTGCGCGCCGGTGCATCAGTGCCATCACTCAGCCTCCGAATGGGACATCGACCGCCAACCTACGAGTGGCACGGGCATCTTGCCATCGGAGCACGTCCTTGCCGCGTCCGCCCTTCTCGAAACGTCCGTTCCCGTGCCTGCCATTGCCCATCATCGTGGCGGGCGGTGGAGCGGTTGTCAACGAAGGCGTTGCTTCGAGAAGACTCCGCAGTTCCAAGTCTGCAGTACACGAAGCCGGGGCGGCTGGGGTCGAGCGCAGCGAGCCCCCGGAAACCGGGCACCTGGGGGCTCACTTCGTTCGACCCCAGCCACCCTTCGCAAGACTCGGGTCTACTGAGACTGCGAGGGGAAAACTCGACACGGAGAGCCTGCGCGAGCCGGGGGGCCTCCCGGCGGCATGAGCGGCGGTGGGGCACCGAGCAGACCACTGCTACCGCGGGCCGATCCGCTCTTCTTCCTCCTGGATCACGATCCGCGGAGTGAGGAGCACGAGCGTCCTTCCGGTCGGTGCCGTGGCTTGATCCGCCGCCTGCAACGACTCGGTCACGTCGACCAGCAGCGTCCGGCCATCGCGCACGACGACGGCCGCGCCATCGAAAGAACCGTTTTGGGCAACACGCGCCGCCTCAAGGAAAGGGCCGTTGATGCGAATGCTGCGGTGATCCTCGGAGATCACGCATTGCACCGTCAGGTTGCTCAGGCTCTGCGCCGCCCCGCCGGCTTCCGGCGCCAGGTCGACCACGGCCAACTGCCCGTTGTACAGCTTGGCGATCGGCAGCCGCCGGATGCTGGCGCCCTCCAACGCCCTTGCGACGGCTCGAAGCCGGCGGGCGTCTTGGGGTGCCAGGGCCTTGCAGTGGTCGTCGGAGGCGAAGTCGCACCCGTGGCGCTCGAGCACGCCGTCGCTGGCGCGAACGACTTCCGTCTCCAGGAACAACTGCACGTCCTGCATTCGCCGAAGCTGTTCGAGCAGATCGACGATCTCTTCGTGGACTTCCTGCGTCTGATTGACCACCAGGCTGAGGTTCGTCTTCAACGGGGCGATCGTGCCTGGCCCGCCGACGACTTCCCACGTATCCGGGGCGACCGTCGTCTCGATCAGGTCGATGAGCGATTCGTAGTCGGCCTCGGGCGCGTTGGCGCCGGTCACCGGCTCGTTGTAGCTCGCCCCGACCACCACGCCCTCGGGTCCGACTAGAGGAACCACCAGGTCGGCGACGTCGTAGACCTTCACACTTTGGGGATACTTCGCGAGCAGATCGTGCACCGAGTGGGCCATCGGGAGCGCCGCCACCGGGAGTTCGGCCATCGGGAGCGCCGCCACCTGGGGTGGGACTTTCTCGGCCCGGAGCATCACCAACATCGACTGCGGTCGGCCGCGATCGTCCTTCGTCTCCAGCCCGCCGATCATCAGTGTCTTGCCGAGGGCGATCTCCACGCCGGCGTCCCATTGCGTGGTCTTCACCTCGGGAAGTTGTATCGCTTGCGCCTGTCCCTTCGAGTTGGTGAAGTCGAAGACCTCCACGCTGAGGATCTTGGAGAGGGTGAGCCCGCAGTCGAGCCGCAGCTCGCGATCATCCTGCAACTGCGGCCGCACGCGGACCTGAAGCCCTTCGGTGACCGCGTGAATCCGCGGACGTCCGCATTCCTCGATCCCCACCACAAACGGTCTTTCCGAGAGGTTGGAGATGAATGCCGACTGGCCGTTGAACACCGTGACCTTCGGGACGGCCAACACGTTGGCCCGGCGGTCGGCCTCCATCCGCTCGAGGATCGACCCGGCCCGCTTTTCGTCGAGGACCTCGCACATCACCGGCAGGCTTTTCTCGACCACCGTCTTCGCCGAGCCGGGACGCGGCGACGTGTCGTCAGGCAGCCGAGGCGCGGGCGAATCGGCCGAACCCGGCGGGGCCGGCAACGTCGACTCCGCCGACTCCTCCGCCGGCATCACCGTCCACTTCGCACCAATCGCCTCGATCGATTTCGGCGAGCCGGTGAAGATCCGGGCCTCAATCGTGATGATCTGGTCGAAGCGATGCTCTCGCATCGTCTCCAACGCCGAGGCAATGCGCGCGTGTGCTTCGTCGTCGCCGTGGACCACCAGCTCGGTGCCGCGGCGCATCATGCGACCCGAAGGCACGCCGCACACTCTACTCACCAGGTCGACCAGCACGTCTCGTGCCTGCTCCTGGTTCAACCCGCATTCCGCTCCCAACTTGCCAATGAGTTCGCCCAATTCATAGGGGCGCGTGGTCGAGTCTTCCGCAACGCTCCCGGAGGCATCGACCCACGCGCCGACCTGGGCACCGGCCGCGGCGCCCAGACGCGCACCAAGCCGGGCCATCCGGGATTCCCCGCTCGCTTCCGGCTCGCTCTCCCCGTTCGGACGCTCGGCATCCCGGACGGGCGCCGCCTCGAAGAACTCGGGCTCGGCCTCTTCTTCGCCGGCCGCCACGACGATCGCCGCGCCCGGTAGCGCCGCGGCCGCCGCCGCCAGCATCACCGCCCAACACCACCAAGGGCTCCGCTTGTGACCTCCCTGTCCAAGCTTCATGATTCGCTCCAGTCTTCTCGAAGTGACATCGACGGGACGAACGCCGGGCAACGCCGGCACAGGTTTGAGAGTGCGTTTGCGCTCCAGCACGTCGAGCAGGCTTCGGGCGTAGCTCGCCGGGCTGCAACGGAGCTCGGCCACGACCGCCTCGTCACAGCATCGCTCGGCCTCGCGCGACACCAGCCGGCTCACCCACCACACCAAGGGATGAAACCACCAGACGGCCTCGGCCAGCACCTGGAGGACGCCCACCCACAGGTCGCCCCGACGCACGTGCACGAGCTCGTGCGCCAGAAGCGGCTCCAGCTCCTCGGGCCTCTTGTCGCGAACGATGATCTCGGGCAGAAGCACGGTGGGACGCCACAGCCCGATCACCGCCGGCCCGACCCGGGCGCGCGTGACCACGAGCCGTGCCGGGCGGCGCAGCCCCAGCCGCCGCGAAAGCCGCGAGAGCCGGGCGACCAGCCGGTGGTTGGTTCCGTCGTCGCAAGAGGCGGATCGACGCATCACGCGCAGGCAACCGGCCCAACGCACACCGGCCAGCCCGAGCATGACCAGCGTTCCGCTCGCCCAGCCGGCGACCAGAACCAACGGCATCCCGGGCCATCGACTCGCCCGGGGGGCCGCGCCGAGGTCGGACTCGTCGACCGCCCGCAGGTTCACGACGACGTCGGGCCCCGTCTCGCCGAACGCTTCCCGCTCGCCGCGTTGCGTTGCGCAAGCCGAGGCGAGCCGCGCAAGGTCGCGCCGTCGATCGTTGGCCGGCGATGAAGCCTCGCGACCGTCGTGCGCCGACGCGGCGGGCTCGCCCGCCAGCATCCAGCAGAAGACGCCGCTGGGGCTGCTCCACACGGGCGGCGTGATGCACTTGGCCAGGACCACGAGCCAGAGCGCGTGGGCCAGGTGAGGGCGGTTCCGCGCCGCGAGCCGGGCCACCAACGCCACGACCGCGATCAGGAGCGTCACTTGCCAGAGCTGCATCCAGGCCGCCTGGGCCCATTCACTACCGGGCGCCGTCATCGCTCTCCTCCTCGAGCCGATCGAGCAACTGGCGGAGCTGGGCGAGATCCGGCCCGCTGATGCCGCGGTCTTCGATCAGGTGGCGCACGAGCGGGAGCGTCTCGCCGCCGAACAGCCGCTCCACGAGGTCGTCGACCGTCTCCCGGATCACGGTGGCCGGCTGGACCGTGGGGACGTACACCCTGGTCCTTCCCGCGAGCCGCGATCGGGCGTAGCCCTTCCGCTCCAGCCGCCGCAAGTACGTCTGCACGGTGGTGAAGTCGACCATCCGCTCGGCGGGAAACGCCTCGTGCACCTGGCGCACGGTCGCCTCGCCAAGCTGCCAGAGCCGCCGGGCGACTTCCATTTCCCCCTTCGAGAGTGCCGGCCGCTCAGCCATCGGGTGGGATTTCCTTCTTAAGGACAAATGTACGTGCGCAGATTGTACGTACATTCGTACTTGAGTCAAGCCCGATCTGGCGCCGTTCGCAAGGTCCATCGCGGTTCGGAAACGCCGACAGCGAGAGGCCCGCAGAGGCCCGATTCATCGGGGCCCGTCGACAGAATTCGACCCGTGCTCGGCTTCCGGGGCCGGATGAAGGCGGTCACCACGAACCGAAGCATACCCCGCATGCCGCACGCTTGAGATACGCTGATGCATCACCCATGCACTATGACTATAGCGGCGCGGCCCCGGACGGCCGGGAGGGGTCGCCGGGGACCGAGTCTTCCGCCTCTGGCACCGAGTCGGGCCCGGGCTGTCGGTCGCGGCGGGCCAGCGACGCCAGTCGCTCGGCGGTCGGCTGGTCGACGGCGATGCGGCGGATGGCGGTGGCCCGGCCCGTTTCCGGGTCGACGTCGACGATACTGCCGTGGAGACGCACGTCGTCCTTGGCCACTTCGAAGTGGGTGGGGCGGAAGGTTCGGGTGGTTTCTAGGACGCGATCGACGCGGCGGCCGAGGATGCTGTCGTGCGGGCCGGCCATGCCCACGTCGCACTGGAAGGCGGTGCCGCCGGGCAGCAGTTGCTCGTCGGCCGTGGGCACGTGGGTATGCGTGCCCAGCACGGCCGAGACGCGCCCGTCCAGATGGCGACCCATGAGCTGCTCGTCGCTGGTCGCCTCGGCGTGGAAGTCGAGGAGGATGCACTTCACCTCGGAGGGGATCTGGGCCAGCACCCGATCCGCCGCCCGAAAGGGGCAATCGACCGGCTGCATGAACACGCGGCCGAGGAGGTTGAACACGGCCACTTGGACGTGATCCTCGGTGGAGAGCACGGTGAACCGGCGTCCGGGGGCTTCGTCGGGATAGTTGGCCGGGCGGACGATCCGCGGCTCGGTCTGGAGCACGGAGTAGATTTCGCGGCGGCGGTAGACGTGGTCGCCCATGGTGATGCAATCGACGCCGCCGGCGATCAGTTCGTGGTAGATAGCCGGGGTGAGCCCCGAACCACCCGCCACGTTCTCCGCGTTGGCGACCACGAAATCGAGCGATTGCTCGATTTTGAGGCCGGGCACTGCCTTGAGGACGATCTGCCGCCCCGGTTTCCCGACGATGTCTCCGATCAGTAGTAGTCGCACAAGCGGAGTCTTTCTAATAGGGGGTGAGGGGGGAACCGTGACGGGATGACGGGGTGACGGGGTGAAGACGGTGACCTTGATTTCGCCGCGGTCTCATCGTTCCGACGCTTCGCGTCGGAACGCACTGCACGGACGCTTTGCGTCCTGATCAGCGACGCGAAGCGTCGCGGCAATCGCGCTCCCGCGCGAAGCGTGGGAACGATACGACCCTTTTACGCTTTCATCATTTCACCCCTTAACCACTTTACCCCTTCGCCTTGTCACCCCGTCACCCCGTCACGTCGCCCCCTCTACCTTGCGATTTCCGTGTAGCGTGTTTCCCGCAAGACGGTGACCTTGATTTCGCCGGGGTAATTGAGACGTTCTTCGAAGGCCTTGACGATGTCGCGGCAGACTTTGGCCGCCGCTTCGTCGCTGGTGTCCTTGGAGCTGACGATTACCCGCATCTCGCGGCCGGCTTGGATAGCGAACGCCTGCTCCACGCCCGAGAACTCGGTGGCGATCGACTCCAGCTCTTCCATCCGTTTGACGTAGCGTTCCAGGGTTTCTCGCCGAGCCCCGGGGCGCGAAGCGCTACAGGCGTCGGCCGCAGAGACGAGCACCGTGTAGGGGTACTCCACCTTGGCGTCGTCGTGGTGTCCGGCCGCTGCACGGATGGCCTCCGGGCGCTCGGCATAGCGTTTCAGGAGGTCGGCGCCGATCTTGGGGTGGCCCCCTTCGGCCTCGTGGTCTGCGGCTTTGCCGATGTCGTGCAACAGTCCGCAGCGTCGCGCCAGCGATCCGTCGAGCCCGATTTCATCGGCCAGCATCCCGGACAGGAAGGCGACCTCGATCGAGTGCCGCAGCACGTTCTGGCTGTAGCTGGTTCGGAACTGGAGCCGTCCCAGCAGATTGACGATCCGCTCGTGCAGGCCGTGGACGTCGACCTCCTGGCAAGCCTCCTCCCCGGCCCTCTGTACGTGCCGTTCCAACTCCTGCCGCGTATCGGCGACGATCTCTTCGATGCGGGAAGGGTGGATCCGGCCGTCGGCGATGAGCTTGTTCAAGGCGAGCCGGGCCACCTCGCGGCGGATCATGTCGAACGCGCTGACGATCACCACGCCCGGGGTGTCGTCGATGATCACGTCGACGCCGGTCGCCTTCTCGAAGGCACGGATGTTGCGGCCCTCGCGGCCGATGATCCGCCCTTTCATCTCGTCGCTGGGAATGTCGACCGTGCTGGTGGTGGTCTCCGCAGTATGGGTGGCCGCATAGCGCTGCAAGCTGGTCAACAGCAACTCCCGCGTCTTGGCCTCGCAGGCCTCGGCGGTCCGCTTCTCGTGCCTGAGGATCAACGTACCGCTTTCTTGCCGGAGCTCGGTATCGAGCATCTCCAGGAGCCGGCTGGTTGCCTCTTCAGGGCTCAGCCCGCTCAACTCGTGCAGGGTCTGCCGCTGGAGGTCAAGGAGCTTGGATAGCTCTTCCTTACGCCGGTTGGTGTCTTGGATGCGTTCGGTGAGCTTCCGTTGCGTGCTTTCGACGATCTTCTCCTGCTTGCGGAGCTGCTCGCCCTGCTGCTCCAAGGCGTCTTGTCGTTTGTCGGCCAAGCGTTCGCGGTTGTGGAGCTCCTCGCGGAGCTTCCGCAACTCCTTCTCGCCGTCCGCCTTGTACTGGATCGCCATCTCTTTCAGTTCCAGCTCGGTCTCACGGCGGAGTGTCTCCACCTCCTGCCGGGCTCGGCTGATGATTTGCTGTGCTTCGCTTTCGGCGTCCCGGCGACGCAGGTGGTCCAGCAACTTGATCAGCACGAAGGTCAAGATGGCCGGCACCCCGCAAAGCACCATGTAGAAAAGGACTTTCAAAAGCGTATCCACGGCGGTTGCCCTCGCTGGTATCAGCCGGAAGAGTGCCTGGCAGCCGCGCCAATCGAGCGGCCGACGAGCGGATCGCCGCCGGTCGCGGCGGGCTCTTTCGTCGGCGGCTGGCCAAAGAGGGCGTGGGACAGAGGGGGTCCAACCGGAGCCCCCACGTCGCGGCGATCAGATCAGAACGGACCGGTATCGGTTAGCCGTGGGAAAAGGACCGGCAGCATGCAGTCGACATCCAGTGAGCCGTCGTCCGCCGCCGACTTGTTCCGTGGCGGGGACGACTTGATAGCGGCCGGGTGGTATGCCAAACCTCTTCGGTCCGAGGCGAACATTCATCCAAACGACGCTGGGCCGACACGGCCGCCGGGTTCCCAGTTCCCGTGGAAAGCCAGAACGATCCAACAACTGCCCGGTCCGCGAGGCCCGAAGGCCACCGCACAAAAGCCCCAGCACGAACCGGATGACCAGCAGCAGATGCATCGTCGCAAGCGCCCTCGAACGTCGTGTGACTGGTGTTGCCAAGTTTCTCAACCTAATACAGATCCGCTCGTTGTCTCGCTTAAAGCTGTCCCGCGGCTGACCCCTCAGGTCGCAGCCAAGACACTCGTTTCCGACTCGTTCCAAGTTGACTTACAATCCTCTAGTAACACTTTATACTAACAAATTCTGATCAGACTGCAACCGAGGTTTGCCCGTCCGTAGCGAGATAACCCCCTCTGACAGCGCAAGTTACGGCGAATCCCCCGATGAGCCGGGTCGATCGGGAGAGGATGCCCGGGCAATCCGGCGAAAAAGCCGGAGTAAGGTGAAAAACCCGGCCGGCGAGGAATGCCACATCTGGCCGGTTTTCGAATGCATATACAGAGGGGTTCGCTCCCCTCTCGTGGGCCCGTGGCACAGCACCTTGTCACGATGATCTCTCGCATGGCTGTTCTGCACCCCGTCGAGTCCGAACTGGCCGCTGCTTGGCCCCCCGAGGCCTGGAAGGACGTGACCGTCCTGCTGGCCGTCTCGGGCGGGCCCGACAGCGTAGCGCTGGTGCGGGCGATGACCACTCTAAAGGGGGATGGCCGGGGACGCCTGCTCGCCGCCCATGTGAACCACCAGTTGCGGGGAGACGACTCGGAGGCCGACGAAGCGTTCGTGGTTGAGCTGTGCCGCGGACTGGGCCTGCCGTGCGAGGTGCACCGCGCCCAGGTGGAGCAGTTGGCGGCCGATTCGAGTGACGGTCTGGAGGCAGCCGCCCGGTCGGTCCGCTACGAGTTGCTCGGCCAAGCGGGGTGCCGCGTGGGCGCCCGGTACGTGGTGACGGCCCATACGGCGGACGATCAGGCGGAGACGATCCTGCATCGAATCCTCCGGGGCACCGGGATTGCGGGCCTATCGGGCATCGCCCGAGCCCGGCCGTTGGGGCCCGCCACGCTGATCCGACCGCTTCTGGGGCTCCGCCGCGTCCAGCTTCTCGGCTATCTCGACGACCTGGGCCAGGCGTACCGCGTCGACGCCAGCAACGTCGATACGCGGTTCACGCGGAACCGAATCCGCCACGATTTGCTGCCGGAGTTGGCTGCCCGCTTCAACCCCGGCGTGGTCGATGCCCTGCTGCGGCTCGGCTCTCTGGCAGGCGAGGTGCGAGCAGTGATCGACGGGCTCGTCGAGGGCTTGAGGGGGCCGTGTGTGGTGGAACAAGGCTCCGACGGGATACGGATCCGGGTGCCGCCGCTTGTCGATCAACCGCGCTACGTGGTCCGGGAGCTGCTGATGGCCGTGTGGAGGGATCGCGGCTGGCCCCTCCAGGCGATGGGGTTCGCCCAGTGGGACCTTCTGGCCGACATGGTGTTGGCTTGCCGCGAGGACGGCACGCGCCCGGAGCGCTCGACGTCGGTGCCCCGGAAGCAGACGTTCCCGGGCGCTATTCTGGCTGAGATTGGCGAAGGTCACCTGGGCCTGAGACGGGTCGATTCCTGACGCGGCCAGCCGACCTCTTGCCAAAGCTCCAGGGCGGATGGGGTGACGCGGTGAACACGTCGCCACCGAGTCACCCAGTCACCTTACCCATTCACGTTTCCTCTTGCGAGCGGCTACTCCCCTGTCTCGGTCGCCGGTTCTCCCGCCGCGGGCATCTCCAGTGTCTGGCCTTCCATCCCTGCTTTGGCCAACAGGTAGTACAAGATGAACCCGACAAGGAACGCCATCACCGGCGGGCAGGGGACCTTGCCCGCCATCCCCGGGATGAAATCCGCCGCCCCCACGACGAAGCCGATGACCCAGGAAATCCACCCCGCCAGATTGAAGCCGGCCCTCGGTCCGGCCCATTTCCTGCCGGCGAGCAGATAATCGGCTGCCATGGCACCGCAGACGGGACCGAAAGAGGCACCGATGATCGTGAACATGCCGATCACGTCGCCGGCCAAGCCGGTAATCGCCAGGAGGATGCTGACGGCCGTGCCGCAGCCCACGGAGAGGAACGGATTGACCTTCGGCAGCGTGGTCTTGAAGCTGTTGGCGGCGATGAAGGCCGAGAAGCAGGCTGGCGGGAAGGCGGCGATGGCAAGCAGGTACATGAACACCTTGGAGGCGCCTGGGCCCACGATACCATCCATCAGAGCGGTAGTCCGCAAGACCGCGCCGTCCGAAGTCATCCCACCCCCATGGGCCCCGGCGACTACGAGCACAGCCAGCCCGCCCGCGAAAAGCGTGGCCAGGGCAATTCCGACCAAGCCGCCCATCTGCACGTCCTTGGCGTTGCGGTTATTCATCCCGAAATCGACCCCTGCCGCTCCGGCCGTAGCAAAGAAGCCGACGATGTAGGTCACGATCAGCGCGATCACACCAAACGCCGACAGGGGTGCCGCTGCCTGAAGAGTTGTCCCGTCTTCCATCGCAACGGTTTTCTGCGATCCGGCAGCCACGACTGCCTGGGAGTCGAAGTTGCCGATGCCCCCAATCGTCGCGAAGAACAGAATCGCGAGGATCGCGAGCGGGATGAGCGGGAGGAACGAGGCCACCTTCGCCACGTACTGGATGCCCTTCAGGCCCATGAACGCGGCGGCTACCGCCCACACAATGGAAACGATTGCATGGGCAGGCGTGCCGACGCCTTGCTCCCAGGGCGCGCAAAGCAATAGCCCTGCGAAGAACGCGTTCACACCGAGCCAGCCGAATTGCAGCACCCCCATGAGGAACCCAGGCATCAGAAATCCACCATGCACGCCGTAGGTCGAGGTTCCCACAATGTAGAGCGGAAGACCGGTCTTCAAACCGAGCAGCCCCGGCACCAAGAAGAACAAGAAGTGGCAAATCAACGCCGCCAAAATCAGCCCCACGAACGCAACTACCAGACCCTGGGATAAGATCCCACCCGCGAACTTGCTGTACTGCCCCATCTCGGGCGAAATGCCGCTGCCGACGGGCACGTCCTGCCAGAACACGAACCAGAGCATGATGCCTGCATAGGTCGGCGCCGTGTTCAGAAACCACGCCGCGCGATTCGCCTGCGGCACGGGCTGCGCCGCCTTGACATAGTCCGGTAAGGTCGATGCCATAGGTCCCCTCCTGAAAGTGAATCTGAGATCGTGCGCGCCCCTGCCAAGCAAGCCGCCCGGCAACCGCCCCCTCCCGATGCCGGCGGTGCTGCCTTCCGATGAGACTGGAGTATAATCCGTGAAGTGGGGAAGTCCACCAGTCGGCTTTTCAGATCCTCGGCCCTTTCTCCGGCCCTTTGTCAGACACTCACGGTGACGAGGAGACGGCCTTCAAGGTCCGCATTCTGCGCAGACTCGCCAGATCCCCATTCTGAAACGGCTGGCTCGCTCACCGCGGCGGCGGGTCCAAGCCGATCTGGCTTGACCACGCCGACGAGGTAGAAGTAGGATACCACGCCCTATTTTGCCGTCCGCCCATGTTCGCCAGGGCCGGCAGCCCCGCTGAGCCGCCGACGCCCATGGATCATCGCGGTAATTCCGATGAAACTGTCCACCGCCAAGCAGCTCGCCCTGGTCCTGATCGTGGCGCTCGCTTTGCGTCTGATGGCCGGCTGGGTCTGGCAGGCGAGGCTGGACGGGTGTTTTGGGTTTGGCGACAGCGAAAGCTACTGGAGGCTGGCCCGCGCCATCGCCTCCGGCGAGCCGTATGGGATTGGCGAGGGCAGGGCGTTTCGGACGCCCGGCTATCCGCTTCTGCTGGCCCCGGTGTTTCTGCTGACCGGCGACGAACCCTCGGTGATGTGGGCGAGGGCCGAGAGCGCCTTGCTGGGCACGCTTTCGGTGGGGGCCGTCTGGTGGCTGGGGCGGACGCTGTTCGATGCCCGCGCGGGGCTGGTGGCCGCGTCGATCGCGGCCGTCTATCCCGGGGCGATTGCCATGGGCGCGCTGGTCCTCAGCGAGGCCGCGTTCTGCCCTTTGATGCTTCTCCAGTTGATCCTCTGGACCGCCGCTTGGCACGCCCGCTCGGCCCGACGCGCAGCCGTCTTGTCCGGCTCCGCAGGGCTGGTCGCCGGGGTGGCGACCCTGGTGCGGCCCAGTTGGCTGCTCTTTGTGCCGTTTGCGATCGTCGTCGGGCTGGCGGCGGGGAAGCAGCGGGCGCGGCATCTCGGCCTGGGCGCGATGGTGCTGGCCGGGCTGGTGGCGGCGATGATCCCCTGGTGGGTCCGCAACGCCCGGCTGACCGGCCGGTTCGTGCCCACCACGCTGCAAGTCGGGGCCAGTCTCTACGACGGGCTGAACGCGCACGCCACGGGCGCCAGCAACATGACGTGGAGCGATCAAGCGACCGCCCGGTTCCTTGCCTCGGAACGTGCCCTCTCGGCCGGGCCCGAGGAGGCGCAGGGCGCGCTGGAGTACCGGCTCGACCGGCATCTGCGGGCCGAGTCGCTTGCATGGGCCCGAGCGCATCCCGGTCGCGTGGCCCAGCTCATGGCGATCAAGTTCGCCCGGCTCTGGAACTTCTGGCCCAACGAGGCGGCTTTCTCGGCGTGGCCCATCCGGCTGGCCGTCTTCATGACGTACGTGCCGGTGATGGTTCTGGCGATCGTCGGGGCCTGGGCGACGATCCATCGGGGCTGGCCGTACGTATTGTGTTGGTTGCCCGCCCTTTACTTCACCGCGTTGCACATGGTGTTCGTCAGCTCGATTCGCTACCGCCAGCCGGTCATGCTGGCCCTGATGGTTCTGGCCGCGGGGGCGATCGTCGCGCGGTTGGGGAGAAACGAGAGGGAGAGCGTGTAGGGTGCGTGAAACGCACCGACATCGAGACATGGACGTGTGTGGTGCGTTTCACGCACCCTACGACTGCGGTGTCTGCGACGTCAACCATGGAGGGTTACTTCCCATCATTCAGGCCGTGGTCAACTTCTGCTGGTCCGTGCTCAAGTGGGGCCTGCTGGTCGGTCTGGCGGGGGCGGTAGTTGCCGTCCCGCTTCTGTACCAGCGGGTGGACGGGGAGATCCGGCGCCGGGTCGAGGAGCATTTCGCCCGGCAGTATCCCGACTTGAAGGTGACCGTCCGCTGGGCCGAGCTGGTCGAGGGGGAAGGGATCAGGGTTCGAGGGGTGTCGATTCTCGATCCTTCGCTCGCCGGGCCGCGCGCCGAGCTGCTCCACGTGGAAGAGGCGTTCCTCTGCTGCCGGGCCGACCTGAACGCGCTGGTGTCGGGCGAGCTGGACGTGAGCCGAGTGATGGTGCGGCGGCCGGTGCTTCGCCCCACGCGGCAGCCCGACGGGCGCTGGAACGTGGAAAAACTGCTCGATCTGCCGCCGTCCGGCTCGCCTGCGCCGACCGTGTGGATTGAAGGCGGGACGATCGAGATCTTCGAGCCGTCGAAAAGGCCGCCCGCCGTGTTTTCGCTGCGGAACGTGGGTCTGCACGTGACCCCCTGCGAGAAGCCGCGCGAGCCGGGCTTCGGCCCCCGCACGCGCGAGTTTCGGGGGATGTTCAGCGGCGATTTCCTCCAAAACGCACAAATCGAGGGTCGGATCGATCCGGACCAGGGCACCTGGAGCGCCAGCGGCACGATCGACGAGCTCGATCTGTCACCCGAGATGCGCCACGCCTTGCCCTCGGAGCTGACCGCCCGGCTTGCCGTGCCGGACGTGCTGCGCGGGCTGGTAGCGCTCCGCTTTCGAGTGGGCAGTGGCCCGACCGAGGAGTCGCCGGTCCGTTTCGAGCTGGCCGGGCAATTGACGAGGGGCCGCATCGACGATCCCCGCTTGCCGCGTCCGGTGACCGACCTGGAGGCCGCGTTCCGGATCAGCGACGAGGACCTGTTGATTGAGAATCTCTCCGGCGCAAGCGGCCCGTCGACGATTGAGGTCAAGCTGTTTCGGCTGGCGGGATTCGAGCTCGGCGTCCCGATGTGGCTGGAGGCGAAGGTCCGTGAGCTGGAGCTCGACGAGCGGCTGCGAGACATCCTACCCGACCGATTGCGTCCGGAATGGGACAAGTTCCTCCCCGCCGGCAAGATCCACGCCGACGTGCGGTTGCACTACGACGGCCGGCGTTGGAAGCCCGACGTGACCGTCGACTGTCTGGACGCCGCGTTCACCTACCACAAGTTCCCCTATCGGTTGCAGCACGCGCAGGGGCGGATCGAGTGGAAGAACGACGAGGTGGACGTGAATTTGGTAGGCCGCACCGGCAGCCGGAACGTGCGTGTGGAGGGCAAGATCGTCGATCCGGCCCCCGGCTGTGAGTTCTGGTTCAAGGTGGGCGGCAGCGACCTGCCCCTGGACGAGAAGCTGTTCGAGGCGCTTCGGGGGAAGGCCCGCGACGCCGTCTGCGCGCTGAACCCTCGCGGCACGCTCGACGTCTTCTTCCACTGCTGGCGGGAGCGACCGGGCCAGCCCTCCCACAAGCATCTCCGCGTCGACGTGAAGGGCGGCTGGATCCGCTACGAGAGATTCCCGTATCCTTTGGGCAACATCTCGGGCGTCATCGAGCGGAACGACGACCACTGGGACTTCCGTGAGTTCGTCGGCACCAACGACACCGGCCGCATTTCCTGCGACGGCGATCTCGACGTCACTCCGGAGGGCAGCCGCTGGGCGCTGCGTTTTGCCGGCACCAACGTCCCCCTGGAAGAAGAGCTCCGCGACGCCCTGGGACAGCCCCATATGCAGCAGTTGTGGAACGACCTGAGGGTCCGGGGAATGGTCGACTTTGACGCCACGGTCCGCCGCCTGCCCGGCGAAGAGAAAGCGACCCTCACGTTCCTCGAAGCCCGCCTGGATCCCGAGACCACGTCGATTGAGCCGGTCTGGCTCCCCTATCGAATGGAGAATCTACAGGGCACGCTGGTCTACAGCGACGGGCACGTGTCGTCGTCAGGGCGGCTCCAAGCGGGCCATGGAAGGACGCGGATGTGGGCGTCGGTCGACTGTAGTTTCCCCGAAGACGGGACCTGGCACCTGCGGCTCGGCGACGTGGACGTGGATCGTCTCTCTCCGGATCGCGAGCTGATTTCGGCCCTCCGCGGCCAGTTGAAGGAAGCGGTGGAAGCGCTGAAGCCCGGCGGCCCGGTCAATCTTCGCGGCACGCTGGGGCTTGCCCACGGCCGCAGTCCGGACGATCCGCTCACCTCCACGTGGGATCTGACGTTCACCCTTCACCACGGGAGCGTCGATTGCGGCGTCGAGCTGGAAAACCTCAACGGCGACGTGACGCTGCGAGGCACGTACGACGGCCGGACGTTCCGCTCCCGCGGCGAGCTGGATCTCGACTCGCTCACTTACCACGGCGTGCAGTTCACGCGCGTCATGGGACCGCTGGAGATCGAAAACGATTTGGTGCTGTTGGGCTCGTCGGTCCGAAGGCAGCCGGGCGCTCCGGATCGCAAGATCACCGCGGAGCTTTTCGACGGGACGTTCTGCGGCAGCGGTTGGGTCGCGATCCGCGCCCGGCCGCAGTACCAGTTGCACGCCACGCTGGCCGACGGCGACCTGAGCACGTTCGCCCAGGAGTTGATGCCCGGCCGTCAACATTTGCGAGGGCGGATGGAGGCATGGGTCCGCCTGGGCGGCGAGGGCCGGAGCCTCAACGGGCTGGGAGGATTCGGCCGTGTCGAGCTCCGCAACGCCGACGTCTACGAGCTCCCCTTGATGATCGCCCTGTTGAAGATCCTCGGCGACCGCGAGCCCGACCAAACCGCCTTCAGCACCAGCGACGTCGACTTCCAGATCCACGGGGGCCACGTCTACCTGACCGACATCACCTTCGACGGCGACGCGTTCAGCCTCGAAGGAGAGGGGATGATCGGCTTCGACAGCTCCATCCAGCTCACGTTCCGAACGAACATGGGACGGCGGGAGTGGCAGGTCCCGCTGGTCCGTGAGTTCTTCGGCAGGGTCAGCGAGGAGATCATGCAGATCCACGTCGGGGGCACCTTGCAGGACCCGATCCGCTATCGGGAGCCGTTCCCCGGCCTCAACGAAGCCCTGCGACAATTGCGGGCGGAAATGCAGAGGACGACCGGCGTCTCACCCCTTTTCTCCCAGCCGGGGCCGTATTCCCAGCCGGGCGGGCGGGCCCTCAACGGGGCGCGGAGGCTGCCGAAGAGAAGATGACGGCCGCGTGGGCGGCCATCCCCATACATCTCGACGAGCTACACTTCTTACAGGGGACTGATAAGACGCTGAACTCCCAACCGAGAGGAGGTCTCTGATGAGCCTCGGACCGTTAGGAGGAATCGCCTCGAGCGCCGCCGGATCATCGCTGGCGCAGACCAAGGGCTCGGACGTCGAGCGAGCCGAACAGGACTCCGCCAATCAGGCCCGCCGCGTCCACACCGACCAGAAGGCCGAAAATGCCGCCGGGATCGGAGAAGCGGACGGCGAAGACCACGAGACGGCCGAACGGGACGCCGACGGTCGCCGCCTGTGGGAGGGGCCGCCCGAAGGACAAGCCGCCGAGGAGCCGGACGAAGCGGACGAGGCCCACGCCACGCACGACTCCCCTCGCAGCAAAGACTCCTCCGGACAGTGCGGCAACCTGCTCGACTTGAGCGGCTGACGTCGCGCCAAGCACTGCTCGCCAGGGATCCGCCGAAGAACAACTTCCGCACTTGCGGGGTAGTAGGCACACGCCGTGTGCCGTAACCGGCGGACGGCACACGGCGTGTGCCTGCTACTACGGTTGTCCGGCCCGGTGCGATCTCGTAGAATCCCCTGTTTGCCGGGGTTGCCTTCCGCCCGGGAGGCGTTCCTTTCTGCCTGGGAGTCAAGCGGTGCGTTTCGTCAAGATGCACGGGGCCGGAAACGACTACGTCTTTGTGGACTGCTTCGCGCAGCCGGTGCCCCACGACCCGGCCGCGATGGCCCGGCAGGTCTCCGACCGCCACTTCGGGATCGGCGGCGATGGGCTGATCCTTATCCTCCCCTCCCGGGTGGCCGACGCCCGAATGTGGATGTTCAACGCCGATGGCTCCGAGGCCGAGATGTGCGGAAACGGGATCCGCTGCGTGGCCAAGTACCTCTACGATCACGGGCTCTGCCGCCGAGAGACCATCCACATCGAGACGGGGGCCGGCGTGCTCTCGCTCGACTTGGAGATCGACGGAGGCCGCACCCGGCGCGTCCGCGTCGACATGGGCGTCCCGGTCCTCCCGCCGGACAGGATCCCGACCACCTTGCCGGGCGACCCGTCACGGGAGGGAAGCCCCGTCGTCGAGGCCGAGCTGGAAGTGGCAGGCGAGCGGCTCCGCGTGACGTGCGTCTCCATGGGCAACCCGCACGCGGTGACCTTCGTCGACCGGTTGACCGATCGCTGGGCGTTGGAGATCGGCCCGAAGATCGAGGTCGATCCCCATTTCCCCAACCGCACCAACGCGGAGTTCGTCGAGGTGATTTCCCCGACCGAGGTCCGCATGCGCGTGTGGGAGCGGGGAAGCGGCGAGACGTTGGCCTGTGGCACCGGGGCCACCGCCGTGGGTGTGGCCGGCGTCTTGGCCGCACGCACCGAGCGAAGGATCGTCGTCCATCTGCTCGGCGGCGATTTGGAGATCGAGTGGGCCGACAACCACCATGCCTACATGACCGGCCCGGCCGTCGAAGTCTTCTCCGGCGAGTGGAACGACAGTGGGTAGCGGGCCGCTTGCCGCTTCGCCCGTTAGCCAACGGACTTGGCACCCAACTCGGAAACGATGACCACCAACAACTCCTTCCTCCTGGGCCTGGGCGGACTGCTAGGCACGGCCGCCGTCCGCCATTGGATGGGCACCCTGGACTACAAGGTCGCCTACTACGACCCGGCCGCCGACGCCGCCCTCCCCGAGTGCCGAGGTCGGAAAATCTACCTCTTCTGGCACGAGTACATCCTCTTTCCCTTCTTCCTCCGGGCACACTGCAACGTGGCGATGCTCCTGAGCCGGCACCGCGACGCCGAGATCCTCTCCCGGGCGGCGCGCCACATGGGCTTCGAGATTGTCCGCGGCTCCACGCGACGCGGCGGCGTGGCCGCTATCCGAAAGCTGCTCAGGAAGAGCCGCAGCATGCACCTGACGATCACGCCCGACGGCCCCCTCGGGCCCCGACGCCGGATGGCCCCGGGATCGGTCTTCCTGGCCTCCAGGCTGGGCCTGCCCATCGTGCTCCTGGGTCTCGGCTACGACCGCCCCTGGCGCGTGAAGACCTGGGACCGCTTCGCCATTCCCCGGCCTCACTCGCGTGCCCGGGGCGTCCTCAGTCCCGAAATCCACGTCCCGCCCGATCTGGACCGAGTGGGACTGGATCACTTCCGCGCCAGCATCGAGCGGGTGCTCACCCGTCTGACCCAGGAAGCGGAGGCCTGGGCCGAATCGAGCACCCGCAAGCTCGGCCAGACCCTCGTACGCCCCGGCCCGGCCCGGCTTCCCTATCGCCGCGTGGATCCGGCGCACGTGATCTCCCCTTCGCACGTGGGCGCCCTCTCGCGCGTCGTGGCGCCCCGGAATCATCGCGGGGTGGCTGGGGTCGAACGAAGTGAGCCCCCAGTTTCCCTGGTCACCGGGGGCTCGCTGCGCTCGACCCCGGCCACCCACCACGGCCCCCGGCCGTCAGGCGATCCGGTATAATGGCCCGGTCGAGCCGCATTCCCGTTCACCTCTCGCCAGGACGGCCTCATGCCCCAGGGTGATCTCTTTTCCGAAAGCCGGCGACGCCCGCCCATCCTTTCCATCTCGGAGCTGACCGCCCGGATCAAGGATCTCTTGGAGACGTCGTTCTCCGACGTCTGGGTTGCCGGGGAGATCTCCAACTTCGCTCGGCCTCGCTCGGGACACTGCTACCTGACGCTCAAGGACGAAGGGGCCCAACTGTCCGCGGTTATCTGGCGCACGACGGCCCGGCGCGTGCGGTTCGACTTGCACGACGGGCTGGAAGTGATCTGCCGGGGGCGGATCGGCGTCTACCCTCCCCACGGCAAGTACCAGTTGATCATCGAACAAATCGAGCCGAAAGGGATCGGGGCGCTCGAGCTGGCGTTCCGGCAACTCCACGAGAAGCTCGCCCGGGAAGGACTCTTCGACCCCCGCCACAAGCAGCCGCTCCCCCGCTTCGTGCGGCGGATCGCCGTGGTCACCAGCCCCACCGGGGCGGCGATCCACGACTTCCTCCAAGTCCTCCGCCGGCGATGGCGAGGCGCCGACGTGCTGGTCGTGCCGGTCCGCGTGCAGGGCGAGGGCGCGGCCGAGGAGATCGCCGCGGCGATCGAGCTGGTCAATCGTCTCGCCCAGCCGGTCGACTGCCTGGTCGTTACCCGCGGCGGCGGCAGCCTGGAGGACCTTTGGGCGTTCAACGAGGAGGTGGTGGTCCGCGCGATCTTCGCTTCCCGGGTGCCCGTCGTCTCGGCCGTGGGCCACGAGATCGACGTGACGCTCTCCGACCTGGTAGCCGACGTTCGGGCGTTGACCCCCTCGGAAGCCGCCGAACGGATCGTTCCCGCGGCCGAGGAGATGATGGGCCAGCTTCGCCAGTATCAGGAACGGCTGCTCGCCGCGCTTCGATCGCGGACCTCCGCGGCCCGGTCGCGGCTTGGCGCCGTGGCCGCCCACCGCGTGTTCCGCCGACCGCTGGAACGGGTGCGCCAGTCGGAGCGGCGGCTCGACGAGCTGGCGTCCCGTGCCGACCGGGCGGTCCGCGGTTGCGTGCGCATGAGCCGGCGGCACGCCGACTCCCTGTCCGCCCGACTCGACGCCCTCAGCCCCCTGGCCGTGCTCGGCCGCGGCTACAGCCTGACGCAACGGGCGGCCGACGGCCGGGTGATTCGCGACGCGGGCGAGCTCGCGCCGGGCCAACAGATCCGCACCCGATTCGCCCGGGGCCGCGCGCTCAGCCGGGTGGAAGAGGTCGAGCCGGAGACGTAGGGTCAACGCATTTTCGCCCACGGTCCGGCGACCGGGCCGGGCGAAGCCGCGAGCGGCGGTGCGCCGGTCACGGATCACCGGCCACCGACGGCTCCTTCCGGTAAAGCACCCTGCCGCCGACGATGGTGTAGAGGACCTCGGCGCCGAGAATCTCCTCCGCCGGCACGGTCAGGACGTCCTTCGACAGGACCACGACGTCGGCCAGCTTGCCGGGCGTGAGCGAGCCTTTGAGGTCTTCCTCGAACGCGGCGTAGGCGGCGTCGAGCGTGTACGAGCGGAGGGCCTCGTGGCGGGTCATGCGCTGCTCGGGGAAGAAGGCCGTGCCGTCGGCGAGCTTGCGCGTGACGCTGGCGTAGAAGCACTCGATGGGGCTCAGGTTCTCGACCGGCGCATCGGTCCCGTTGGCGACCACCGCACGCGAGTCGAGCAGGCTCCGCCACGCGTAGGCACCGACTTGGGCGCGCTCGGTACCCAGTCGCTTTACGACGAAGGGGCCGTCGGACGTGGCGTGGCACCCTTGCATCGCGGCCGTGACGCCCAGCTTGCCGAGGCGCGGGATCTCGGCGGGATGCAAGTGCTGCGTGTGCTCGATTCGCCAGCGGAGGTTTTTTGCTTGTGGATGCTCCTGGAAGACGTCCTGGAACACATTGAGCGTCTCGCGGTTCGCCCGATCGCCGATCGCGTGGACGCAGAGCTGGAAGCCGTGGCGGATAGCCAGTTGGGCGGTGCGACGGATGGCGTCGACCGGCGTGGTGTTCAGCCCGACGCTTTCCGGCAGGTCGTCGTACGGCTCCAAGAGCCACGCGCCGTGCGTGCCGAGCGCCCCGTCGATGAACCGCTTGACCGCCCGGACGGTCAGGTGATGGTTGCCCTCGCCGACGATGCGGTACTCGGGGAGCCGCTCGGCCAGGACGTCGTTCGACTCGCCGATCATCACCCAGAGCCGCACCTTGAGCCGGCCCTGGAGGGCGAGCTTGCGGAGATGGTCGATAGTGGCCAATGAGGAGCCGGCATCGCAGAAGGTGGTCACGCCCTGGGAGAGGCACTCCTCGGTGGCCAGGCGGATCGCCTCGTCCAACTCGTCGGCCTCGTGTTGGGCGGTTCGCCGGGCCTCGCCCCGCTTCTGGGCCCGGTGGATCAGGCCCATCGACTCCTCGCGGAAGACGCCGGTCGGGTTGCCGGCCTCGTCGCGGAGGATCTCGCCGCCCTGGGGGCTTTCGGTGTTCTTATCGACGCCGGCCAGTTCCATGGCCTTGGCGTTGGCCAGGCACATGTGCCCGGAACCGTGGGCGAGCATCACCGGGTGGTCGGGCACGGCCTGGGAGAGCTTTTCGTGCGTGGGATATCCCTGCACGCTGGGGCTGGGCGGCGGCCGCCACTTGGCCTGGTGCCAGCCGCGGCCCACAATCCAGCGGCCGGGCGGCGTACTGTGGGCCGCCCCTTCGACCAGCCCGACGATCTCGTCCCAGGTCCGCGCCTTCGACAGGTCGAGAATCATCTTCGACCGGCCCAGGGAGACGAAGTGCGCGTGGCTGTCGATGAAGCCGGGCACGGCCAGCTTTCCCGCCAGATCGATCACCTGCGTGCCGTCGCCGATCCAGCGCTTCACCTCCGCGTCGTCGCCGACGGCGACGATCCGGTCGCCGCGGATCGCCAAGGCTTCGGCCTGCGGGTGGGAGTCGTCCATGGTGACGATCGTGCCGCCGGTCAAGACCAGATCGGCCGGTTCCTCCCCAGCCGCCGCAGCCGAGGGAAACAGCAGGACCGCGAGCACGAGCGCCGCGCCGAAGCGCGATCGATCGCGCCCGTCGGGTCGGTCACTCGTCGCACGGAAAGTAGTCTCTCGCACGGCATCGGCTCCCAAAGCATAGGGACGCGACCGCCGGTCGCGGCTTTGCAGACTTCGCGGGACAAGGAAATGCCTGCACGGTCGGGTGCCACTGGCGTCTCGCCAGTGCACGGGCAAGATGCCCGTGCCACCCACCGCGGCTTGGTGGGCTAGCGATCCCACGACTCCCGTTCGTTAAGGGGGTGGGCAAAGGCTCGACGATTCGAGAGCCCGTCGGGGGCCCGTCGCCGGGATGGCACGACGGCGGCCGGGCCGTAGCATACCGTGTCGACCGGCGTGGTGCAAACTACGGTTGCGCCGGAGGCTGGTTGACAGCGGTTATCCCCGTAGGTCACAATGGCAGCATTCTGTGGCGGCTCTTCCGTCGCACACATGAGCCAGTCCCTCGAGTGTCGCCTTTGCTGAAAGAGGTGCCAAATCGTGAATGCCCGCGACAGTCTTCGACAGACCTCGCCGCACGGCTATCAGCAGGTGCTCCTGCCGGGTTCGGACGCCCAGGCGTGGTGGCTGAACGCCCCGGCGGAGGCGGTGAACCTGGTTCCGTATGCGGACCATCTGACGGCATGGTCGCCCCTTCTGAACTCGGTCGAAAAGCCCGCCGCCGCTGACGGCGCGGTCCCGTTCGGCCCGATCCGAGCGGAACACTTGGCCACAGGCTTGAAAGTCGGTTTTGCGGAGGTCTAGGAGCGTTGAACCCGAAATTCGATACCGCATGTCAGTCGGCGATCGACCTGGCCAAGAGCAGCCTCTCGGACGATTCCCGGCTCGACGTGGCGCCCCTGTTGGACGCCCTCTATTACGGCACGCACTTGAAGGAGCAGATGCCCGATCTGGGCGGATACTTCCAGCGCCCGAATCCGCGGCGTGATCCGCCCGACAAGGTACCGCTGAGCGACTCGCTCAAGCCGCTGATCGGGGCGCTGAGGACGCGCCCGACGGTGACGGCCGAGGAGCTGTTCCTCGTGCTGATCAAGAGCGAGCCCGGTCGGAAGATCCTCGCTTCGCGGGGGATGCCCGGCGATCGCCTGTCCCAAATGGAGTCCGCGCTGGCCTCGACCGGGGCGCAAGCAGGGCCTTCGGCCGGCCCGAGCGGACCGGCCGAGCCGCAGAGCTGGCGAAGCTCCCCCGAACGCAAGAAAGCGATGGCCGAGCTGGGGTCCTACGGCCGGATGCTCACCGACCAGGAGCCGCCCAACCGGGGAAGGCGCGAGATGGACCGACCCCTCGGCGCGCTGGTCACCGTGCTGAGCAAGATGAAACGGCACAACGCGATCGTGGTCGGCTATCCGGGCACGGGCAAGACGGCGCTGGTCTACGAGCTGGCCCGGCGGATCATCCACCATGACTCCTCCATCCCGGAGCGGCTGCATGAGTACGACGTCTTCGAGCTTTCGCCCACGTTCCTCCGCTCGGGGGCGTCGGTCGTCGGGCAGTACGAGGAGCGGATCCGAAAGCTGATCGGCGTCCTCTCGAAGCATCCCAAGATCATCCTGTTCGTCGACGAGGTGCATTCGCTGTTCCAGACGGGCGTGCACGGGGGCGGACCGTTCAGCGACGCGAACGAGACGTTCAAAGGGGTTCTGTCGCGGGGCGAGATTTCCTGCATCGGCTGCACGACGCTTGCCGAGTACAAGCACGCGATCGAGCCCGACGGCGCGTTGGCCCGGCGGTTCGAGCTGATCCGCGTCGACCCGCCCTCGGCGGAGGTCACGCTCCGTATCCTCGAAAGCCGTTTGCCGGCGGTAGAGAAGCACTACGCGCCGCTTCGGGTTCCGGAGGATGCACTCCGGAAAACGGTGGAATTGACCGAGGAGTACCTGCCCGGCCGGCATCAGCCCGACAAGTCGATCCAGCTCCTCGACCAGGCCTGCGCATGGTGCGCTACCAAGCAGCCGGAGGCGACCGAGGTCGGCGAAGAAGCGCTGATTCAGGCGTTGGAGCACTCGCTGGGGCACCGCGTCGTGCTGCCGGAGCAGTTGACCGAGAAGGAGGTCTACCGGCGGCTGGCGGAGAAGATCATCGGGCAGGACGTGGTCCTGCACGAGATCGCCCGGGCGTTCACCGCCGGGCTGGGCAACTGGAGCCGGCGCAAAGGACCGCGGGGCGTGTACCTGTTCGGCGGTCCGACCGGCGTGGGGAAGACGGAGGTGGCCCAGCTTCTGGCCGTGATCCTCGGCGGCCAGCGCGACGCCCTGATCCGCATCGACTGCAACACGCTCGGGGGATCGGGCTACGACGGCGGGCCGACGCGCAACATCCTCCTCGGCGTCCCGCCCGGATACGTCGGCTACGCCCGCGGACAGGGCGGCCTGTTGTCGAAGATCCGCGATCTGCCGGCCAGCGTGGTGCTGTTCGACGAGTTCGAGAAGGCCGGCCCCGAGGTGGGCGAGCTGCTGTTGCGGATCATCGACGAGGGGCGCAGCGAAGACGTCGACGGCAACCTGCTCGACTTCCGCCGCTCGTACATCATCTTCACGAGCAACGCGGGCTGCACCTACGATCACTCGACGATGGGGTTCCCCACGACGGACGAGGAGGAGGAAGACCTCCCCACGGTCGACCGTGGCGCGCTTCTGGAGGAGCTGCACCGCCGCGTCGGGCTCGGCCAGGAATTCACGGCGCGACTCAGCCACATGTTCCTGTTCCAGGCGCTCAGCGCCCAGGCGATCCGGCAGGTGCTCGCGATGCAGTTGGAACGGCTCAGCGAGACCGCCGAAGTCCGCGGCTACCGGCTCACCTGGGAGCCGGATCTGATCGACCACCTCGCTTCCCAGTGGCAGCCCCGGTTTGGGGCACGGTTCGCCAGTGCCATGCTCCGAAACCGGATCAGCGAACAGCTCAGCGTCGCCGAGACGCAGGGAGAGCTGGTGGGAGTCGCCGAGATTCACCTCGACAAGCTGGCGGTTTCCGAGAGTGCCGAACTGTCGGCCGCCACCGGGGCCGTCTCGCGGGAGCGAAAGGGCGATACCCTGTTCATCCATGTAACCTAGCGAGGCAGGGATCGGGGTCAGGGTTCAGGACTTGCAGTTCCACCCATGCACGAGAACCCTCAACCCTCAACCCCCGACCCTCAACCCCCGACCTTCAACCCTGCCCACGGAACCCCGCGAACTTGACCCATTTGCAGCAGATTTCCGAACCCGAGTCCCTTAGCGCGGAAAGGAAGACCTCCATGGCGATTACGTTCGACGATCTCAAGGAGTTGGTGAGCAGGGAAGGGCTGCGGTTCTTCGTCGATCCGGAAGAGAAACGGCTGATGGTGGGCGTTTCCGGGATGTGCGGCAAGTTCCAGATTGTGATCAGTCTGTACGACGAGGGGGTCTTCCTCCAGTTTCGCACGGTCAACTACATGACTTGCCCCCCGGATCACCCCGCGCTTACGGACCTGCTCAAGGCGATGGCCGACGCCAACTACCAGACCCGCCTGGTGAAGTTCGCCTGGGACGCCGGCGACGGGGAAGTCGTGGCCTACGCCGACGTCTGGCTGATGGACGCCTCGCTCACGCAGGAGCAGCTCCACCGCATGCTGGGCAACTACGTGCCGGCCATCGACATGCAGTCCTACCGGTTCCAGCGGACCCTCAAGGAAGGCAAGGACCCGGGGCGAATCGACCCAAGCTCCCTCGTCGGCGAGCTGCTCGGAAGAGATGATCTGCCGCCCGAGGTCCGCGCAATCCTCGAAGGAGTCCGCAAGGGCGGCAAGGACGACAAAGACGACGACATCGACGCCCTCTGACGCGCCCGCGCCGCCGGCGCGCTCACCCCGGGCTGCGAAGCCCTCGTCGATCGTCCGCCTTCCTTAGTGCTCCCTCAGCGGAAGCGGATGGAGTACAGGTCGGCATCCTTCAAGACGAAGCGAAGGCGGACGGGCTTGCCCCGTAGCGCGCTGAGGTCGGAGTCGGCCCTCCAGGCCACCACGCGCTCGATCGCATCGCCGAAGATCTCCGGCGAATCGTCCAGCGTGAAGCCCGGGATCGGCTGGCCGTCGGCCTCCTCGATCTCCACTCGGATGCTCCCGGCCGCGGAGGTCGAGAAGTTCATCACCAGTTCCTTGCCGTCGAAGACCAAAGGCCTGGTCGCCATCTCGCCCCCGGCCAAGGGAGCCTGGACCGAGACAAACCCGTCGATGCGAATCGTGTGCCGGCGGAGCTGGCAACTCTCGCCCGTGTAGTAGCCCTCCGTGGTGTAGAGCGACAGCTCGTCGGGCGCGCCCGGGAGGTCGGACGGGGTCACCACGAGTCCCCAGGCCGGGTAGTTGTTGCGGTTCACCCAGCGCTCCGGCTGCAAGCCGGGCCGGATGAACGCTTCGTCCCAGCGATGGAAGCTCAGGCCGTCGCGGCTGGTGATGAGCACGGCGTCCGACACGCCGGAATGACGATGCGGCACGCCCTGCCGGCCCGGAACGAACCGCTTGGGAAAGCCCAGGAGGATGTGCGGGGCGCGGTAGTAGGGCTTGATCGCGTTGGTGTACAGGTGCTGCGGCGGCGAGCCCGGATACTCGATCCACACCGGATCGGTCCAGTGGAGGAAGTCCTCCGAGGTGCCGGTCATGACGTCACGGACGCCGTCGCGGAAGCCGCGATGGTATTCCAGGTAGCAGCCGCGGAGCGGGTCCCAGAAGGCGAGGTTCAACGAGTCGAACGCCCCCTTGGTGATCACGTGGCCCTCGACCATCGGCGACCAGTGGATCCCGTCGGGCGACTTGTAGGCGTCCATCCCGCCGCGGCCGTTGGTCATCGCCTTGTAGCGCTCGTCCGGTTTGCAGTTCGGATTGAGGTCCTTGAACGGGGCGAGATTGAACCGCGTTTGGCCTTCCAGCAGGATGTTGTTCCGCTTCGATCCCCGGAACTCGACCAGCCCGAGCTCGGGCTTGGTCCAATGAACGCCGTCGTTGCTCTCGGCGTAGCAACTGAACCAGTGGGTTTCCTGCCCCGCCTGTTCGTCGTAGTGGCGGCCGCGGTAGTACATGCGGTAGAGGTCGCCGTCCTCGAACACCGTGTGGCCGCAGCAGATGTTCCCTTCCCAGGGCTCGTTGTGGTCGATGGCCACCTGGCGCGTCGCGGGATGGTGGAGCACGAGCCGGGCATCGGTCATCCGCTCGATCAGATGGTCGTCGACGAACAACTCGAGCCGCGAGCCGACGTCGATCGCCTCGCCCGCTGCACACAGCGAACACGCCAGACCGACGATCACGCCGCCGAGGGTGCTTGACAGCGTCATTTGCGCGCTCCTCCCGTTCACTCACCCAAGTGGTCGGCGACCCTGGATCGATGATCTCGGGATTATCGCGCGCACCGCGAGCACACACTAGCTCCAGCGGAACAAGAATCAAGAACCGGTCGGCACGCGAGGAGAAGGAGGTCCGCGCGCCGAGAGCTCCGGCAGAAGGCGTGACTAGTCTTTGCGGTGCCGGATCTTGGCCCGCATGCGACGTTTCTTGCGGCCGATCTTACGTCGGCCTTTCCCCGTTCTTTTGGTTCCCACGCAATCCTCCGTATCAGTTGGTGTAAGGATCAGCCGAAAAATAACGTCCCGGCTTCAGTAGCAGGCACACGCCGTGTGCCGTCCGCTGGTTACGGCACACGGCGTGTGCCTACTACTCCGCAGATGCCGGCTGCAGCCCGGATGGTGGCAATATAGCAGAAGTACGGGCGACCGAGCAAGAGGGGGGTAGCGGACGCCCCGCGCCTACAACGCTGCCGCTTACGAGAGGGCGGGATACCCGTCTGTCGCGGGGGAGGCATCTCGCCAGCCCTCGCCGGAACCGGGCTGGGAGCAAGTGCTTGATCGATCAGACGCGTGCTCCAGGCGATCGCCGGGTGCGTTAGGGCTCGGCCCAGGCCTTACGCTCATCGAGGGCCTGGCGGATCAGCACCAGCAAGGCGTTGGGGTCGTACGGCTTGCGCACGAAGAAGCTGCACCCGGCCGCCCGGGATCGGCGGATGATGTCCGGGCGCTCCATCCCGCTGAGGATGATCACCGGGATGTGGCACGTCACGGGCGAGTCGACCAGCCGCTGACAGACGGTGAACCCGTCGGTATCGGGGAGTCGCAGGTCGAGCACGATCAGAGCCGGCTCGAGCGACTGGGCGACGGCCACCCCGGACGCACCGGTGTCGGCCGTCACGGTCTCGAAGCCCTGCTGCCGGAGACGCCGCGACAACACGTCGGCCATCGCCTCATCGTCGTCGACGATGAGAATCGTCTCCCGCTCGCCCGCGTCCTGAGAATCAAGTTCCGGTTGTTTCAAGAGATCGAACATCGCAGTGAGTCGCGCCTGGGTGTCGGGTCAGTGGGCCTACCGACCCGTTTCCCGTCCTACCGACAAATCCATAACCCGGCGACAAGCAAACTTAGGCTGCTTTTTCCGGTTAGTCAAACGAAAAGCGGGATCTGCCGGATGTAACGGTTGTTCCTCGTGGTCAAGGATCGCAGAAACAATAAGTGGGGCACGATTCCATCGTGCCTGGCACGTTGGAAACGTGCCCCACGGCCGTATCGCGAGAGTTGTTTCTTCCGCGATCCCAAGCTCCGGCTTCGCTGGAAGCAAAAGAGAAGGCAGGGCCAATATCCGGGTCACTCCCCCACCGTCTCACGTACGCCCAAGACGCGTGGTCTGCGTTCGGGGGCCACGCTCAGCGTCGACGGGCGAACCGGAGCAGGTCACGGCGAGCGATCGTGCCAACCACCTTACCGTTCCGAGTAACCGGAATCAGAGCCAACTGATGCTTGTCCATCTGCGCGATGACCACGGGGAGGGCCGTCGTCTCATCGGTGACGATCACGTCCTTCGTCATGAGATCGCGGACTGCTCCTCGCCGGATATCGGGTCGGTGAACCGCTTTGGTCAGTTGGAACTCCGTAATCATGCCGATCAGGTTCTCGTCGGCGTCGATTACCGGCAGTCCGCTGACACCGCTTCTCAGTAGACGCTCAATGGCTTCCTCAACGCTTGCATCCGGATGAATCGCGACGACGTCCGTGTTGGTCACGTCTCTGGCCTGAGGAATCGCGGTGATTCCCTCGGGCTTTGCCATCGGACAAAACTTGCCCAGCTTCTTCCGGAGCACGTCGTGGCCGAACGGCTTGGCCACATAGTCCGTCGCGCCCGCTGCCAGTGCCTTCAACACCTGGTCTTTGCGTGTTTCGCCCGTGATCATCACGATGGGAACACGGCAGCCACGGTCTCGGACAAGGCTGATCAACTCCAGGCCATTGACATTGGGCATGTGCCAGTCGAGGAGGATCAAGTTCAGCTCGCCCTGATCCAAGAGATCCAAGGCTTCGCGACCGTCGGCGGCTTCAACGACTTCCGTTACCCCCGCGGCCTTGAGCTGATGGGCAATGAGCCTCCGGACCGCAGGGTCGTCGTCAGCAATGAGAACTCTCGTCATGCAACTGCCTGCTGACGTGTGGTCGGGTGTGACTGGCGCAGTGGCGGAAGCCCGCCAGCTATTCAAAGCTAGGACGAACATTCGCTCGGGGAGGCGGAGTCCCGCACGAGAAGTGACGATTTCAAGCCACCCGCCCCGGCCTCCGAGCGGCACGTTCCCGGCCTGCTGAGCGATACTGCGAGGTACTGTCTCACGGCGCAAGTCGTTTGGCCGAAGCTTCTTGCCGCCGACTTGGCGGTTCCGGCAATCCGGTCGGATGGGCTCGGCGGCCCAAATTGAGACCCCCCCTTTATGGGGAAGTATGTCGGCGGTGGAAGAAATGGAGGGGGGCTGACAGCTTACCCTGTCGAGTTGGCCCGTCTACACTTCTTTGATAGACGGTCATCGACTGGTGCTCCCGCGGCCCGGCTAACCCCACCTTAGAGCTATGAATCACCGCCCCACAACGCCGTCGACCATCCGCCGCCTGGCGATCACGGTGCGCGGTGTGGTCCAGGGAGTCGGGTTCCGGCCGTTCGTCTACAACGCGGCCCGAAAGTGGGGGTTGGTCGGATGGATTCTGAACCAGGCCGACAACGTGCGTATCGAAGTGCAGGGCGAAACGGGCTCGCTTGAGGCGTTCTGCGACGCGCTCCAAACCGCCCATCCCACGCAGGCACGCATCGACTCGCTGGAAGTGACCGAAACGGCCCGCACCGACGGGGCAAGCGAGACCTTCGAGATCCGCGCCAGCGTGGGGGAGGCTCCCCCCCGGCCGGTCATCCCCGCCGATCTGGCCACGTGTGCCGAGTGTCTGGAAGAGATCCGGTCGCCCAGCGAGCGCCGCCATCGCTACCCGTTCACCAACTGCACCAACTGCGGGCCGCGGTGGTCGATCATCGAGACGTTGCCCTACGATCGGCCGCGGACCTCGATGGCCGCGTTCCGGATGTGTCCTGCTTGCCGGGCCGAATACGAGGACCCGACCGATCGTCGATTCCACGCCCAGCCGATCGCGTGTCCGGAGTGTGGGCCGAGGCTGCAATTGCTCGATTCGCGCGGGCTCGAGATGGCCTCGCGCGATGAGGCGCTCGAGCAGGCGGCCGGCGCGGTTCTTGCCGGGCAGATCCTCGCCCTGAAAGGGCTGGGCGGCTTTCAGCTTGTGGTCGACGCGACGAGCCCCGAAGCGGTGGGTCGGTTGCGCCAGTGCAAAGGGCGGCCCCACAAGCCGCTGGCGATCATGCTCGCTTCGCTCGACGAGGTCCGCCGGTGGTGTGAAGTGTCCGACGAGGAGGCCCGAGCGTTGTCGCGTCACGAGGCGCCCATCCTGCTCCTCCGCCGGTCGCACGCGGGCGAGGCACTCCAGGACGTTGCCGAGGGCGTCGCGCCCGGCAATCCGTACCTGGGGGTTATGCTCCCCTACACGCCTTTGCACCACCTCCTGATGGCGGCGATCGGCCTGCCGATCGTCTGCACGAGCGGGAACCTCAGCGAAGAGCCCATGGCGATCACCACCGAAGAGGCGGTCCAGCGCCTCGGCTCGATCGCCGACGTGCTCCTGGTGCACGATCGGCCGATCGTCCGCCCGGTCGACGACTCGGTCGCCCGGGTTGGGCCCGCCGGGCTGCAATTGCTCCGCCGCGCCCGAGGGTATGCCCCGCTGCCGATCGATTTGGGTCGCGAGGTGCCGACGGTGCTGGCCGTGGGCGGACACTTGAAGAACACCGTCGCGTTGAGCCTCGGGCGCCAGGCAATCCTCGGCTCGCACGTGGGCGACCTGGAGAGCGTGCTCGGCGTCGAGGTCCACGAGCGGGCGGTCCGCGATCTGGTCGACTTCTTCCAGGTCGTGCCGGACATGGTCGCCTGCGACCTGCATCCCGACTATGCGTCGACGCGTCACGCGGAGCGCCTGGCCGTGGAGTGGGGCGTTCCACTCATCCGCGTCCAGCACCATCACGCCCACGTGGCGGCGTGCGTGGCCGAGCACGGGATCGAGGGCCCCGTGCTGGGATTTGCGTGGGACGGGACGGGCTACGGCCCGGACGGGACCGTCTGGGGCGGGGAAGCGCTTGCGTGCGATGGTGCGGAGTTCCGTCGCGTTGCCCACCTACGCACGTTTCCGCTCCCCGGCGGAGATCAGGCGGTGCGCGAGCCGCGGCGATCGGCCCTCGGCATCTTGTTCGAGATGTTCGGCGAAGAGGCCGCCGAGCTCGGCCGGCAGTGGTTCACGAAAGCCGAATTGGACGCGCTCTTGGTGCTTATGAAGCGATCGCTCCATAGTCCGCGCACCAGCAGCATGGGCCGGCTGTTCGACGCGGTGGCCGCGCTTTGTGGGCTTCCGGCCAAGATCAGCTTCGAGGGGCAGGCGGCCATGCAACTGGAGTTCGCGGCCGATCCGCAGGACCAGGACGCTTATCCGCTGCCGTTGGCGGAGGCGACCGCGCCGGACGGCACGCCCATCGTGGCCGACTGGGAGCCGCTCGTGCGCGCCGTGCTCTCGGATCGTGCGTCCGGCGAGCCGATCGGCCGCACGAGCGCCCGGTTCCACAACGCCCTGACCGAGCTGGCCGTGACGCTCGCCCGGCAATGGGGCGGAAGCCGGGTCGTGCTCTCCGGCGGATGCTTTCAGAACGCGCTTCTGGCGGAGCGGACGCGGGAGCGGCTTTCGCAATCGGGCTTCCACGTGTACACTCATCAGGAGGTTCCGCCGGGTGACGGCGGAATCGCACTAGGACAACTATGGGTCGCCGCCGGGCGATCCGAAGGATAACGCCATGTGTTTGGGAATCCCGGGCAAGCTGGTTGAGGTTTACGAGCAAGACGGTCTCCCCATGGGCAAAGTCGAGTTCGGCGGCATCGTGCGCGAGACCTGCCTGGCCTACACGCCCGAGGCGGAGGTCGGCGAGTACGTGATCGTCCACGTCGGCTTCGCCATCAGCCGGCTCGACGAGGCCGAGGCGCAGGAGGTCTTCGCCTACCTGGACGCGATCGGCGAAGCGGCCGAGCTGGAAGACGAGCAAGCTCGCGGCTCGCCGGAAAGCGGCGCGCAAGCCCCCGAGGAGACGCCGTGAAATTCATCGACGAATATCGCGACGCCGACAAGGCCAAGAGGCTGGCCGACCGGATCCGCGCCACGATCACCCGCCCGTGGAGCATCATGGAGATCTGCGGCGGCCAGACCCATGCGATCATCCGTTTCGGGCTGGACGAGATCCTCCCGCCGGAGATCACGTTGATCCACGGCCCGGGCTGCCCGGTGTGCGTCACTCCGGTCGAGATCCTCGACAAGGCGATCGCCATTGCCTCGCGCCCGGAGGTGATCTTCTGCTCGTTCGGCGACATGCTCCGCGTGCCGGGCTCGGAGAAGAACCTCTTGACGGTCAAGTCGGAGGGGGGCGACGTGCGGATCGTCTACTCGCCCATGGACGCCCTGGCCTTGGCGCGAAAACACCCCGATCGCCGGGTCGTCTTCTTCGCCGTGGGGTTCGAGACCACGGCCCCGGCCAACGCGATGTCGGTGGCCCAGGCGGCCAGGCTGGGGCTGGTGAACTTCTCGGTGCTTTCCAGCCACGTGCTGGTCCCGCCGGCCATCTGCGCGGTGCTCGACTCGCCCTCGTGCCGGGTGCAAGGGTTCCTGGCCGCCGGGCACGTCTGCACGGTGATGGGGACCGACGAGTACCGGCCCATCGCCGAGCGGTATCGCGTGCCCATCGTGGTCACCGGGTTCGAGCCGCTCGATATCCTCCAAGGCGTGGCCATGTGCCTCGCGCAGCTCGAAGCGGGACGGGCCGAAGTCGAAAACCAGTACGCCCGGTCCGTTCGCCCCGAAGGCAATCCGCCGGCCATCCGGCAGATCCGCGAGGTGTTCGAGGTCGTCCCTCGCAAGTGGCGGGGGATCGGCGAGATCCCGGCCAGCGGGCTTGCGCTGCGCGAGGCGTACGCCGCGTACGACGCCGAGCGGCAGTTCGGCGTGGAGCACATCGAGTCCAAGGAGTCCGCCGAGTGCATCGCGGGCGAAGTCCTCCAAGGCCACAAGAAGCCCCACGACTGCCCCGCCTTCGGCATCCACTGCAACCCCGACCGGCCGCTGGGGGCGCCGATGGTCTCGTCGGAGGGGGCCTGCGCGGCGTACTATCGGTATCGACGGCATGCAAGTGGCAGTCGACAGTAGCGGTTTGACCGAGTCGAGTACGGAAGGCAGACAATACGCCGACCGCGGCGTCGGGAGACGGTAACCTGTTGCAGGAGAGGGACTTCTGGCCCCAGAACAGGGCGCGCGTTATACTGGAGCCAAGCCGTCTGAGGGCGTTATCTCGAAAGGCATGGAAATGTCGCCGCGGTGACCAAGCGCAAAGGTGCTCAGACATGCATCCTGAAGTGGAACATCTTCGACAACTGCCGATGAAGGAAAAAGTCCGTGTGGTTGAGCAGTTGTGGGACGACATTGCGGCATCGGGCGAGCGATTCCCGCTTCCGGAGTGGCATCGGGAAGAGGCCGTACGGCGGGCGGCGGACTTGGAGGCGGACCCGTCCATCGGCATAGCGCGGGAGAAGCTGTGGCGACACGTGGAGGACGTGCATGGCTGAGCAGCTAGGGATTGCCAGTATCTCGGCCCACGGTGTCTGGCTACTCGCCGGAGATCGCGAGCTGTTTATGTCCTATGAGGCGTTTCCCTGGTTCAAGGACGTACCGATAGGAAAGATCCTCCACGTGGAGGAGCCGTCGCCAGGCCACTTCTACTGGCCCGAGCTGGACGTGGACCTCGGCCTGGAATCGATCGAGCATCCGGAGCGTTTCCCTCTGAGATCAAGAGCCGACGGCTGACAATGCGGTGGAGCCGGCCAACCCGAAATCCGCAGTCTAGGCAGATGTCGGCGGTCGACGGCCCCTCGTCTGAATCAAGCGAACGATCCCTCACGGGAAAGCGTCCCTGGGATCGCGGAGCACGCACTCCACCGGAAGGGGAGACTGTGGTATGTCGGACAGCTTCAACCTCAGTTGCCCGGTCCCTCTCGACGACCACGCCACCGTGCAATTGGCCCACGGCGGCGGCGGGCGGTTGATGCGGGCGCTCGTCGAGGGGATGTTCCTGCCGGCATTCGAGGCGGGCAGGGAGGGGGCCTCCGGGAAGCAGGCGCCGCCGCACGATAGCGCGGTCTTGGAGCTGGACGGCGCCCGGCTGGCGTTCACCACCGATACGTTCGTCGTCAGCCCGCTCTTCTTCCCGGGCGGGGACATCGGGCGGCTGGCGGTGTTCGGCACGGTCAACGACCTGGCCATGGCCGGGGCGAAACCGCTCTGGCTGAGCGCCGGCTTCATCCTCGAAGAGGGGCTGCCCATGGAAACGCTCCGCCGCGTGGTGGAGTCGATGCAACGGGCGGCCGAGGAGTCGGGCGTGCGGATCGTCACCGGCGATACGAAGGTCGTCGATCGCGGCAAAGGGGACGGGATCTTCATCAACACGGCGGGCGTCGGCCTGGTCCCGAACGGCGTGGAGATCTCGCCCGCCCGGGTCGTCCCCGGCGACGCCGTCCTCCTCAGCGGCGACCTGGGGCGGCACGGGATCGCCGTGATGTCGGTCCGCGAAGGGCTCCAGTTCGAGGGGGCCCTCCAGAGCGACTGCGCCCCGCTTGCCGACGTGGTCGCGGCGCTGGTCGAGGCCGGGGGCGACGTCCACTGCCTCCGCGACTTGACCCGGGGCGGCCTGGCCGCGGCCTTGAACGAGATCGCCGATCACGTCGGCGTGGGCATCGAGCTGGACGAAACGGCGATCCCGGTGGCCGAGCCGGTGGCCGGGGCCTGCGAGCTGCTCGGGCTCGACCCGCTCTACGTGGCCAACGAGGGGCGCCTGGTGGCGATCGTCCCCGCCGAAGCGGCCGACCGCACGCTCGAGATCATGCGGCAGCACGCCGTCGCCACCGAGGCGGCGGTCATCGGCACCGTCACCGACACGCATCCCGGCACCGTCGAAATCCGTAGCCCCCTGGGCGGCGGACGGATCGTCGACCTCCTCTCCGGCGAGCAGTTGCCGCGGATCTGTTGAAGACGAAGCGCCTCGTCCGATTCAATACCCGCGAATTCTATCCGGATGGAGCATCGCTTCCGTCAACTGCGCGCCCCAGCGGGCTTCCGTGTTCTCGGGGCACACCAGGATGAGGCACGTGGCCCGGTCGGCGTCGACGTCGATGGAGAGCGAGGCTCCGCTGAGCGGCAGCCGTTCGAGCGGCGTCCATTTGCCGGATCGGAACTCGCCGGCGATGGCGACGAAATCATCGGAACGGTTGGGCAACTCGACGCGGCCCGGCTCGAAGGGGGCGATGAGGATCGCCTGGGAGCGTCGCAGGTCCTCGCCGTCGAGGGAGAGGAGCGCCTTCAGTCCGTCGCCGGTCATGAGAGGCTCGTCTCCCACGGATGCCCGGCCATACGCGCTGGCGGCGACCACGTGCCCCTCGCGGGTCGCGGCGGCCAGGGCGGGCCAGCGGTTCCGGGTGAGCAGCGTCACGGGGCCGGCCGCCGTGGGCACTTCGACCGGCTCGGTCCCCGCGTCGAGCTTCGTGTTATAGACCACGTGGACAGTGCCCCGCGCCGTGGGCTCACGCATCACGTGCAGCCAGGGCTCGTTCGGCGTCACCGGCAGAGGCTTGAGCTTCGCGGCGTCAAGCAGCGTCGAATAAAGACGGCGGCGCGTGGCCTTGGCCGGATCGTCGTCGCCCAGCTCGATCGGGTCGGTGAAGAAGTAGACGACGCCCCGGCCGACGCGGTTGCGGACCAGGACCGGGTCGCCCTTGCTCGTCGCGCCCAGCACTTCCGCCGAGGTCGGCTTCACGCGAATGCACGGCCGCACGACCTGGGCGTCGAGCCCGGGAAGAGAAAACTCCGCCTTCACGTCGCTCCCCAGCGTGCGGGCCACGTTGGGGTAGCCCTCGGCCACGAACTCCACCCCGGCAAGCTCGGCCAGTCGCTCCGGCCGGGTCCGCTGCCGGTCGGCATCGTAGGAGAAGTCGCCGGTGGTGACGAGCGTGCCTCCCTGTTTCACCCAGGCCAGCCATCGCGAGTAGGCCGCGTCCTGCACGGCGAACGGGGCCGGATACACGATCACCTGCGTCGCCGCCGGGATCTGGTCGAGGTGGTGGTCGTCGATGACGTTGAAATCGTAGTGTAGTGCCAAGAGGTCGCCGAAGGTGCGATAGGCGACGGTCGTGCCCAAGGCCTCCTGGTTTCCCAATCGAAGCTGATTGGCCAGGCAGACGGTCAACGCCGGCGCCGCCTGCACGGGCCGGAAGTGCCGCCAGACGATCGACTCGTTTCGATGCACGTAGGCCACGTCCTTGGGGATCATCTGGTTCGGGTAGAAGATGCCCCAGGGGAACACCCTGGCCTGGGCATCGCGGAGACACCAGTTCTGGACCTTGCACGCCCCCAGGCCCAGCGCGTAATGGGCCACGGCCAGGAAGAGCCGGCTCTGCTCCTCCTCGGTCCGGACGATGTGGTACCCGACCGCCCCGTTCTCCACGGTCCACGCCGGATGCGTCTTCACGCCGTACTCGCCGAGGCTGACGCCTTTCCCCCTCGCCCGCAGGTCGTTCCAGCGGATTTTCAAGGGCAGGTTGTCGATATCGTCCACGGGCCGGTCGAAGAAACCGATGTTCGAGACGTCCTGCCCGTCGATCGTCATCACCAGGTCGATCCCGGCGAACGGCGTGGAGTAGTACTCGGAGGTGATCGGGTGGCGGGCGTCGTGCCGGCGCACGGCCTCGACGTGGGCCCGGTTCCAGCGGCCGAGGAGCCAGCTCTGGAAGCGGAGCCGGTCGACGGCCGCCACGTCGTCCCAGCGCCCGGAGGCCGGCGGCGGGAAGTCGAGGTTGCCGAGCTCGCCCCGGACGGCGTCGGGCCCCCAGGCGGCGCGGAGCGCGTCGGCCGATGGGTACTTTTCCTTCAGCCAGCGGTTCCACACGGTCTTGACGTCCTCCGGATGCTCTTCGAGCCGCATCTGGTAGTCGCCGTTGATGTAATAAAGGAGGCCCGGCGTGTCGCCCAGGTGTCGGGCGTACTCGCCGCAGAGGGTGCTCTGCTCCTCCAACTCGGCATCGCCGATGGCCACGTTGTGCCCGACAAGCATCCCCGGCATGAACACCAGGTTGAGATCCTGCGTCAGCCGGCCCATCGCGCGGAAGCTGCGCCAGTCGTCGTCGGACATCTTGTGCCCGGGCTTGTTGTACTGGAGGTTTTCGTAGAGGTTCAGCCCCACGTCGCGGGCGGCGGTGAGCTCCTGGTGCCAGGTCCACGGGTTCTCGGCGGCCGAGTCGTAGGTTCGGGCGTAGGTGTCGGTGCCGAAGAGGAAGGTGGGACGGCCGTTGAGCGTGAAGTAGTTTTCGGCGAACCGCAGCTCGGGGCCGGAGTCGGCGGGGGACGGCTTCTGGAGCACGACCCCGGTGACCAACTCGTCGATCGGCTCGCCGTCGGCTTCGAGCGTCACGGCGACCCGCAGGAGATCGCCCCCGCCGTCGACCTCGGGGAAGGTGACCTCGACTTGCTCCTTCGTGCCCGATGGCACGACGAGCTCCCGCACGGCGGTGGCCGGGGGCCGATCGGCTCGCGGCCCGGCGAGTGAGAACCGGAGCCGCACCGGCCGCTCCTCGGACCCCCGATTGTCGACCACGACCGAGGCGGTCACCGGTTCGCCCTCGCGGTAGAGGCGATGGTCGGTCGCGAGGTTGCGGAGGAAGAGCTTTCGGCGCATGAACCGGGCGACTTGGGCGATGGCCGACGCGGTGGGGCCTTGGGGGTCCTCCAGGAGATCCACGTTCTCGACCCCGAAGTAGGCCCAGCACGAGCCGGCGTAAAACCCCTTGTAGTTGAGGATCATCGCGGCAGCGGCCCCGCGCGGGCGGCCGTAGCGGTCGTACGTCTGGAGCAGGGGGATCCAACGGGCGTTGTCGGACCCGATCACGCCGGACGCCGCCCAGCCGCGGAGATCGCCCTTTCGCTCGACGGGCTCGCGGACGACGTGCTGCCCGGGCGCGGTTTTCAGCGTGCAGGCCCGCTTGAGCGGGAAGGAGGCGTCGAACGCGCCGATTTGGGCCGGGGAGACGTCGAGCCCGTCGGCCGGCGTGCCGGTCGACGTGTTCATCGGCCGGAACTCGACGCCGGTGACGTTGCCCAGGCGGAGGTCGTCGAACCAGGCGGTGCCGCGGGCCTGGTAGAGGCCGGCCTTCACGTGCAGGCGCGTCACGCCCGGGTCCGGCGTGAACCGGTAGTCGTAGCGCTGCCACTCGGTCGTGCCGCTGATCCTGGCGAAGTCGCGAAACCGGACGAGCTGGTCGTCTGCCGCGTACTGATAGAGCGCGATGAAGGCCATCCCCGGACCGGTCACCTGATCGGTTCGCACCCATCCCGAGAGCCGGTAGACCGTGCCCGGCTCGGCCGGCAGGTCGAGATGGAGCTGCGGGCTGGGATTGGCGACCCCCTCGGGCACCGACGCCTTCGCGCAGAAGCGTCCTTCGTGCGGCGACTCGTCGACGATCGTGCAAAGCTCGCTCGTTCGTCGCCACTGGCCCTCGGTCATGGGGCCGTCGAGCGCCACGGCTCCGTCCTCTTCAAAGCCTCCGCCCGGAATCAGGGAGCGCTCGGCACGCATCGCCTCGTCGAGCTGGGCGTCGACGAACTCCGCTTCGTCGATCCACTTCCCGTCGACTTTGCGCACGAGCCGGTTGAAGGCGTAGCCGCCGAGGGCGAGGAAGCCGCCGCCCGAGCGGAGGAAATCGACCATCGCCAGCCGGGCCTCGGCCGGGAAGGTCGCGCCCGTGGGCAGCACCACCAGGTCGAACTGGGACGCGTTGAACACGATCGGGTCGGCCAGCTCGTCGGCCGAGAGCAGCCGGACGTCGAATCCGGCGCCTTCGAGAATCTTGGCGAGCGTCTCCGGCGAGGAAGCGGCCCCCTGGACGGGCATGCCCGGCTCGCGGAGGATGGCGGCCGCGCCGCCGGGGCGATGCGAGCGTCGGGCCGGCGGCTCCACCTCGTCGATCCGCTTCGGCTCGGTCCCGACCACGAGCGTCCAGTTGTCGAAGCAGGCGATCCCCTTGGCCTGAAACAGCCCGCAACGCAGCGAGACGAAATCGGCCTCCGGATGCACGCGGAACGTGTAGCTGTGGCGATTCCAGGGGCCGGTGCCGGTCAACTGGACGAAGTCGTGGAACGCGACCAGCTTGCCCCGCTCGTCGGTCTGGTAGACGGCGGCGAAGGCGTAGCCCCCCTTGCCTTGCTCGGGCACGACCTCCGCGACCTGCACGTCGACGGCCACGGTCAACGTGAGATCCCGGCCGGCAACCAGCACGTCCTGTCTTGCCCCGCCGGGCCGGTCGAAGCGGAGGCACCCGCCCGGATTGCCGCCCGGGGCGATCGTGCCCCCTCCGGTGTCCCAGCCTGATGCAAGCTCCACGTCGCCGTTCTGCACGAGCGACGGCGGGAGGGACGCGCCCGACTCAGCCGCCGGCACCATCGAGCCGAACAGAATGACGACGATTGCACACCAGACTGTTTCGTGTCGCATCGGTGTCTCCTGCGTGCGGTCTCCGTCCTGCGGGTCGTTTCCAAGTCGGAGCTTTGGGGCCATGAAGACGTGGGCGAAGCCGCAAGCGGCTCTCGGACTGACGGAACGTCGGTCATCCCGGACTCGGATTTGCGATCTGCGGGAATCGGTCTACCGGCTCGGTTCGTTCCCGTTCACCTCGCCCCAAAGCTGACGCTGCGACGCCGTATCGAGTATCTCCACCACGTCGGCCTCCAGCAAAAACCCTTCCTGCTGCAACTGGAGCGCCGCTTGGGTCATCCGGGCGAGATAGGCCTCCCGGGTCGGATACCGCTCGAGCGCCGCCGGGCGTGGGTCGCCCTGCCTGCGCCGCTCTTCGGCCGTGCGGGCCAGCGGCAGGTGCATGCCGTGCAGCCCGCAGAGCACCCCTTCCGCGCCGTGCTCGGCGGCGCGGAGGTTCCAGCCGGTGTACGTGCCCAGCGGCACGGCCACGTCGGGAAGGCGAACGCCGGCCAGCTCGTTGCCGTCGGCGTCGACGGCCGGGATGAGCGTTCGATACGGCGGCCCCACTCGGGGCGGCACGTAGTCGGCGATGCCCTGCGTCAGCCAACGCGGGCCGGGGTCGAGCCGCAACGGCTGATAGTACGCCTGCGGCAGCCGAACGCCCGGGATCTCGGGAAACGACTCGCGGAAGGTCGCCAGGTCGACCAGCGTGCCGTCGGCGATGCGCGGATAGCGGCTCGCCGGCGGCTCCTCGCCCTGGCTGACCCAGCGATCGAGCGCGACCAGCATCGCGCGGAGGATCGGCGGGCGGTCGTCCAGCACGTTGCGGGGGTTCTGGCAGATGCCGCAGTCGGGCGGGCCGGCGCCGAGGTGCTGCGCCCCGGACACCAGGTAGACGCGAACGCTCGGGTCAAGCTCCAGGTCCCGCTTGCCTTCCACGTCGGTGTGCAGGAGCGAGGCCGCGCGCACCCAGTACTCGCTCGACGTCTGCGTGAAGATCATCTTGGGCACATGGCCGCGGGCGCGTGCCCGGGCGAGCGTGTCGCCCTCGCGGCCCGTGAGCGGGTCCTTCTGCGGCATCGGGGTGAAGGGGAAGAACTCGGAGGGGTTGAGGTTGCCTTCGTGCTGGAGGCTGTAAAGCGTGGCCATGCCGAAGCGGTGGTTGAAAAGCCCCTTGCCGGCCCCGGCCACGTGGGCCAGGCACCCGTCGAAGACCATCCGGCCGGCTTCGTCGGTGTTGAAACCGTCGTAGACGAAATGATGGACCACGCGCCCCGACTGCGAGATCCCGAACACGTACGCGCGCTCGACCGCGCCGGCCAGCGGGTTGGCCGTGCCTTGCCGATCGCGCTCGGCGTATCGGAAGAACGACACGCCGTCGCGGATCGCGGCCAGCCCCAGGCCGGCGACGCGCGGGTCCTTGCCGGTGTAGACGAGGTCGTAGAGCCAGCCGGGCCGGAGCCCCTCCTCGACGTACAGGCTCTTCGCGTCGGGCACGACCTTGCCGTCGTCCCATCGGGCGAACGCCCATGCGTCGCGCGGAACCTCGACGGCCGGCTCCGTTCGTCGGGGGCGCATGGTGAGCCGAGCCGACGCGTCGTCGAGGCTCACCGTGGCGTAGGCGTCCGACGTACCCCAAGGGCTCCAGAAGAACTCGCGGCTTCGGACCTTCTCGTCCACGCAGATCTCCACGTGGATCCTGCCGGTGATCGACTTGCCGCCGTCGCGGGCCACGGGCAGGCCGACGAGCAGGCGGTCGGTGTCGTCGGGCATGACGTCGCCGCACCAGCCGGTCCATAGGATGGAATACCCCTGGTGCATGAGGAAGCCGTTGCCGGCGTCGGCCAGGGTGGTCGGGTTGTTGCCCCCGACCCCGTTGAACGTCCAAAGGGCCAGCTTGTTGCCGCGGTTGTGTACGTCGTACAGCACGCGCCGGTTGCCTCGCGACGGATCGACCGGCGCGAGCAGGAAGAAATCGGTCCAGCACTCGACCCTCCCCCGGGCGTTTTGCGGGGCGAGCTTCAGGTCGGCGATCCGCCCGTTGGCCGGATCGTCGGGGTCGACCTCGAGGTACAACCGGCCGGCCAGCTTCTCGTAGGGCCCCGATCGTCCGAAGGAGTGTCCCCCGGCAAACGGCTCGCGCCGCTCGATCTTCACGCGCACGACCTCGGCCGGCGCGAGCTGCGGCAAGAGCAAGATCAGTGTGGAGAAGACCGCGCCGAGAATCGCGACGTATCGCCATCGGTCCATGTTGCCGCCTCGCTTTCTTCAGGGGGATCGCTGGAATCGCGTCTGCCGTGGGGCACCGGCCCGGCAGATCACGCTGCCCTCCATGATAGCCGTGAGCCAGGCGCAGGTGAAGGACGCAACGTGATTCCAGAAGGCGATCTCCCGGTTGCAGCCCTGGCGACCGAAGCCGCAGTCGGTGGAGACGACGAGCCGCTCGGGCGGGATGTGCCGGAGGGCTTTGCGCAGGCTACGACTTGACCTGCCTTCGCCTCATTGCCCTGCAAAGGGCTCCCAGGAGCAAAGGGACGGCGAGCCAGACGGCGGATATTGCCGTGATCGTCTTGTAGGGAATCGCAACGCGTGGGGCGGGCGGGGCAGCCTTCTGCAACAACGTGCCTCGTTCTTGGATGAGCCCGTCTGTTCTCAGCGACATTATCCGAGTGCGGACGATCTGGAAAACGCACATAGCCCGCACGACCTCCGCCCTGGCAAGCTCCAATTCGAGCAGCTCGCCGTCATCTTCTACCGCACCCTCGATCTGCTCCCGACATCGGCGGCGCAACCACGACTCCACCGTGCGGCAAGCGTCGATCTCCCTTTGAATCGCTGCGGCCTGTTCATGCGGAGGTTGAACGACATCGGCCTCGACCGTCCCTTCTATTTCGGGGCCCAACGCCGCAAGCCGCGCCTCCAGAGTCGCCCTCTCGGCTTCATGGCGGGCGAGACTCTCCACTACGTCATCTGATGTGAACATCCCAGTAACGCATTCAGGCAGGAATGGCGTCAAGTGGCGGTCCGTCGACACTCGCTGGGCCATTTCGCGAACGTCCTCTCGAAGTTCTTCTAGCTCAGCGGATCGGCGTTCCCGTTCGTCCTCCAGCGCCTCCAGTTGGCGTCGCAGCCGCATCGCTTCCGGACTGCGCCAGGTACGCGATTGGAAATACGAATCGACCACCGCGTTGACGATCTTCGCCGCGTCGTCCGGATCGCGGGCAGTAAGCGACACGGTGACAAGCTCCGAGTCGTGCACCCTCTCCACCTCGATGTGCTCGGCGAGCCAGTCTGTCCGCGATTGCTGCCGCGGGAACACCGAGAGCGTTGCGATTTCTGGTCGACTGGCAGCACCGGCGAGCACCTCAGAACTGAGGATCGGCGCCCGTACGTCTACCTCGAACACAGTGCGGACTAGCTCGGGTGGAGGGATTAGCATTGAATGGTATGGGACCCTAAATTCTATCCACGCGCTAGCACGATGCGGCCGCCACGCGACGATCGACGCCACGATGCTCAACAGCACGGCAAGATAGGCCGTGAACAACAGCAGCCCCTTGAGCGAGAACTGGAAGCGGCGACGCGGGCTTGCGACTGCCTGCGTGCGCGTGCCTCGCTGCTGCGAGTCGTCGGCCATGCTTCTCCTGCCCGAGCTGGATACGGCAGAGGTGCGGTGAAGTGCCGCAGAAAACCAGAGCCTCCCCGCTGGAACACCGCTTCCATGCTAACCGCTTGTCTCACGGCGGTCAATCAGGATGGGGGAGCGCGTGCAGTAGCACAGGCTTCCAGCCTGTGTGCACGACAGGTAAGACGCCGGTCCCTACATACCGCGACCGAAGGTCTCCCCGAGCCTGGCGGTTCTGGAGACCTGGGGTCCGCGGTTTCGGTGGGGTCCGGAGAGCTTCGCAGCGTGCCCGGGACGCCTTCTGGTTTCGCCGGGATTTCGATCTCGACACGGCTCAACCGTCCAGTGAGACCGCGTACACAATCACATCCATTCCCTCTCGGTTTCCCGGCTGGATCTCCAGGGATTCGATCGTCGTCTCCGGATGCGGATTCTCCCAAGTGAACGTGGGGATATTGACCTGAAGGCGGCCCAGCATGCTGCCGAAGATGGCCGGCTCCTGGAGCCTGCCCAGGATGAAATCGTTCCAGTCGGTAACGTGGGTGCGGAACTTTAGGGGCAGCTTCTCGGTGGTGCCGTCGTCGTAGCGGAAAAGGTACGTTGCCGGCACGGCGTTGCGGAAGTGCTCGTCGTTCTCGCCCTTGCCTTCGTAGCCGCTGACCTTGTTCGTGGTGTGCATCAGCGTGACGTACCGCGCCGTCTTGCCGATCTTCAGCGACGGTCCTTTGGCCGCGTTGCCCCGGATGACCAACCCGGCCGGCCGGCCCTCGACGCGAAAAGGACGGAGGACGGCGCCGCGGTAGTTGCTCGCTTCCTGCTCGAGGAACGCGGGCCGGGCACGGTCGGGGAGCCCCATCGCCTTCACGAGCTCGTCGCCCGACGCGACCGACGGCTCCCCTTCCGGGAGCACGTCCGCCAGCGCCAGTGAGGCCGCGTCGGCGACATAGGGCTTCTCCTTCCCATAATGGTACGCCGCCTGTTGGTAGAGCAGCGTGTTGACGAAGGGGAAGTCTTCGAGGCAGCAGTTCTCGGGCGACCAGGTGAGATAGGCCGCCAGCGACATGCCGGTCATCACCTGCTTGTAAGGGGCCGAGGGATGCGGCGAGCCCCAGGTGGTGCCCAACAGGCCCGCGGCCCCGTAGTGGTAGACGTCTCGGGTGAAAAGCGCCACGTTCTCCGCCCGATACCAGGCGGGCGCGCCCACGACCGTGAAACCGAGATCCGCAAAGAACTTGACGAATCGGAACCGCCCCGCCTCGGGAATCCCGTAGTGCCACGGATTGAGCACGATGTCCCGGGGCAGCGGGGCCAGCTTGGGGCCGTCCTGCTCCAACTCGCTGATGCCGTACCTCGGCGCATTGTGTTGCGGATTGATCTCGTCGGCCCACATCCACAGCCGCACGCCCCGCCGGCTGAGATGTTCCCGCGTGATGCCCACCGTGTGGAAGATCCAGTCGAGCTCCGTCTTGCCTTGGGAGTGCGGGTCCTGGGGATCGACGATCTTGGCGAAGTGCAATTCATCCATGCCGAGATGCACGTCGGTCGGCTCCATCGTCTCGATGACCTCGTCCAGCAGGTCGAACACGAGCTTCGACGCGTCGGGGTGGAACGCATTGAAGCTCCGCTCGAACTTGCGGCCCATCGGATACGAGTGCTTCTTCTCGGCCGCCATGTGCTCGTATTCGGGCTTGTTCAGGATCCAGCCGGCGCGGGACCAGAGGTACAACTGGGGAATGAGATTGATGCCTCGCTCCTTGGCATACTGGCTGAGCTGGCGGTAGTCCTCCTTGGTGTATCGCTTGCCGCCCAGGTTGGGATGGCTGTCGAAGGGGAAGCGGGGGTCGTCGCCGTACCCCACCAGATCGAGGGTCGCGTAGTTCATCCGCAACAGGAACAAGATGTCGATCATGTCCCTTGCCGAGCCGACGTCGCTCCCGCCCGACAGGTCCCAACCGCGCAACGCGAGGCGCGGGGCGTCGACCATGGTCAGGCACGGGATGGCCTTGTGCTGGGAGCTCTTCGCCTGGCTTCCCAGCAAGCAGGCCGTGGCCACGCCGCGGAGCACGCCTTCGCGCGTGCGTCCGGCAATGCGGATGCCGTCCGGCTCGATTTCGAGGAGGAAGGCTTCGTTCGACCGGCAAATGGCCCGCTGCCGCTCGTCCAGCGAGAGGGGGCATTCGTCTCCCTCCCAGAGGCTGAGGCTGACGGGGGATTCCGTCTCTCGTTCCCTGTCGGTCAGGCCGCGGGCGACGAACTCCTTGAGGCTCTCGGAGAGCGACACGCCTTCGTCGACGAAGCGGAGCTCGGCCGGCAGGGGGAACGTCTTGCCTTCGTGGAGAGCCCCCTTCAAGGGCTTGCCGGCAATGAGGAACCGCGGCATGCCCAGCGGCTGCGTGATCCGGTCCAGCACCGGCTCCTCCCTCCCTGCGGCTTCGGCGCCTGCCGCCTCGCCGTGCCAGGCGATCCGCAGCTCGGGCAAGTGCTGCAGTCTGCAGAACGACAGGCCCGGCAGTCCACCCCAGTTGCTCATCTCGGGCTCGCCGGTGGTGCGACGGCGGCTGAGGTTCAGGTAGAGGCTCCGCGGGTTGGTCCCCTCCTGTCCGCCGAGGATGCCGGCCAAATCGATCTTCATCTCCACGAGGTACTTGTCGGCATGCTTCGTTGCCGCCGCCTCCCAGTTGCCGAGGTAGTCGAAGCCCGATTCGCCCTGGTCGTCGTACCAGGTGCGGTGCACCGGGCTCTTCTCGGCCGTCCTCTGGATGCAGGCGCGATAGCCGTCGGCGTTGACCAGGAACTGGTAGGAGTCCTTGCGGTTCGGCGAGATGAACGCCTCGACGTGATCCCCGCTGCGGACGACCGGCGAGTGCCGCTGGACGGTTCGGATCTTGTCCATCGCCGGCTCCTCGGCGGCAAACGCAAGGAACAGGCTCCGCCCGTCGGTGAACGCATTCACGTGCGTGGCGGGCTCGCAGGCGCGGTCGACGTTCTCCAAATCACGGAAATCGGCCAGTCGCACTGCCCGTCGCCACGCCGACTCGGTCACGCTCCCGTCCACGGTGACTTGCCCGCGAAGCAGGGGGATGGTTAAAGGCTCCCGGGCGAAGTGCCTGGCGAAGGAGACCGAGCCGAACAGAATGCCGGTCGGTGTGCCCGAGAGGCCCACGCGCACTTTGGTCACGTCGGCGCCCAGGTGGATGAGTTTCTGGGCTTCCTGCCAGGACTTGTGCGGGGCCGGCGCGGGGAGCGATATGGCGTCCTTGGCCCACTCGCCGCCGGCCTGGGTGAGCACCAGCGCACCGCCGCCCGAGGTGCCTTCCTGGTTGAGAACGCGGATCGTGAGCAGCCAGACGCCGGGGCCCACGACGTCGACGTCCTGATAGAGCCGGAAGAACCCCTCCCCCCTTTGGAAGAAGAGCCCGGCCCGGCTGACGTTGATCGCATTCTCCCCGTCGCCCTGGGCGGTCCAATGCTTGCGCCCTTCGCGGAAATCGGCGTTTTGGAGCAGATTCACGCGTGGAAAGCGCGTGGCGCGGGCGTATCTCGATTCGGCCGCGTGGGTCGCGGGCGTGTTTGCGAGAATGACGAACAGAAAGATCCCCGCGGCAGTGCGACTTCGCATCAGCTACCTCCCCGCAGTCTCGGGATCTCGTCAAGGCCCTATCCATGCTGTGGTGGCCGTCATCACCACAGACGCCGAAGACCGCAAGATAGTTCCCCAGAAGGCTTATCTTCTGGACGCTTCCAGGGGAAGCCCGCTGACCGGGCGGACGCACCCTACGCGGCGATGGGCCTTCGGATCAGCGGCTCCGTCGCCCGAAGCACACGCTCAAGAGCAGCAACCACCCTTCGGCACGATGTCGGTCTGAAGCGTCGGGTCGGCCGCCGGCACGCAGGTCTCGCGCGGGTCCGGCTCGCGGCGACCGAAACCGCGATCGATGGAGACGATCGGGCGCTCCGCCGAGATATGCTGGAGGGACTTGCACCGGCTACGACTTCACCCGCCTTTGCCTGGGTGCTCTCCAAAGGCCTGCCGCGAGAAAAGGTAGAGGAGCAAACCAGATCGCAATCACTGCCACGATCGTCGTGTAGGGAATCGAAGTGGACGCAGTGCCGGGCACGGGAGCCTTCCCCAACAACTGCACTCGTTGCTGGGCGAGGTTCTCCGTGTTCAGCAGGAGTATCCGGTTGGAGACGATCTCGTAGACGCGCTCGACGCGCGCGAGCTCCGCCCTGGCAAGCCCCCATTCGACCAGCTCGCCGTCACCACCCGCCCAGTCCTCGATTCGCTCACGACGTTCGCGGCGGAGCGCCGACTCCGCGGCTCGGTGTGCGTCGATCCGGCTTTGAATCGCCTCGATCCGTTCCTGGGGAGCCCGAGCGGCGTCCGCTTCCACCTCCCCTTCCATCTCCGCGCCCAGCGCCGCAAGCTCCGCTTCCAGAAGGGCCCTCTCGCCTTCCTGCCGGGCAAGACGCTCCGACACGTCGTCCACCGGAGGCTCCCCGGCGGCGCGTTCCGGCGCGACTCGCCCCGAGTCGCCGTCGGTCGACGCTCGCTGGGCCAGCTTGCCAACGTCCTCGGCAAGTCGCCGCAGCTCAACGGCTCGGCGCTCCCGCTCCTCTTCCAGCGCCTGGAGCTGACGTCGGAAGCGCGCCGCTTCCGGACTGCGCTCGGTGCGCCACTGCAAATACGCATCGACCACCGCGTTGACGATCTTCGCCGCATCCTCCGGATCGCGGGCAGTAAGCGACACGGCAACAAGTTCCGACCCGCCCACCCGCTCCACCTCGATGTGCTCCGCGAGCCAGTCGGTCCGCGATTGATGCCGCGGGAAGACCGATAGCTTTGCCATCTCCGGCCGACCGGCAGCACCCGCCAGCACCTCGGAACGGAGAATCGGCCCCCTTACCTCGGTCTCGAAGACAGCTTCGTTCCGATCAGGCGGGACAGGTTGCCCTCGGGCTGGAGACGCGCATCGTATCCATGCGGTGGCTCCGTACGACCGCGACGAGACGAGCGTCACCAGGATGCTCAACTGCACGGCAATGTAGGCCGTAAACAACAGCAGGGCCTTGATCGTGAACTGGAAGCGGCGACGCGGCCCTTCGACCGCCTCCGTGGGCATGCCTCGCTGCTGCGAGTCGACGGCCATGCTTCTCGTGCCTGAGCTCGAAACGGCGGACGTGCGGCGAAGTGCTGCGAGAAACCGGAGCCTCCGCGCTGGAAGACGGCTTCCATGTTAGCCCCTTGTCTCTCGACTGTCAATCAAGATGGGGGAGCGCGTGCAGTAGCACAGGCTTCCAGCCTGTGTGCACGACAGGTAAGACGCCGGTCCCTACATACCGCGACCGAAGGTCTCCCCGAGCCCGGCGGTCTTGGAGACCTTCGGTCAGGACTGTGCGGGGTCGGGAGACCCGCGCACAGCGCGCAGGCAAGGGCGGGCCGTAGCACGGCATCCTGCCGATGTCTCCGGCTTCACAGGCTGGAAGCCTGTGCTACGCCGCGTTTGCGAGGCCGCAGCAGGAGGACCAGGTAGGACACGATGAGCACGATCGGTGCGACGATGTGTGGCCAGTTTGGCCGCGGACGCAGCTCAGGAAGGAGTTGCCAGTCGGTCGGCTCGCCGCCGTCGATCGTCAGCATGGCCTCGAGCGTCGCCGGCGTGATCCGCTCGGGCAGGAATTCGACGGTGCCGTCGGCCATCGCGACGTTGGCGCCGCCCGATTCATCGTGGTAGAAGTACCCCAGGTCATAGAAGTGGCAACTGGCGATCCTCGCCGGCCCGGCCACGTGGACGCCCGTGCGCGCATCGTCGAACGAGAGGTCGCGGGGCTCCATCCAGTGGATTCCCGACCCGGCGGTCTCGACGAGCAGGATCGTCGAGTCGGTTCCGTCGCGGAAGTCGCCGAGCTTGCGCGGCCCGCTTCCGGCCCACGCCGCCGTCGGTCCCACCACGGCAGCGTAGTTCGTCGTCGGCGACTCCAGAGAGCCCGAATCGCTCGGGCACGTGTAGACATGCGGCTTTTGCGCCGCGAGCCTGCTATTGTTTGGCCCGTCCCACGGTTCGTTGAAGTCGTACTGCTCGTAGAGCACGGCCTCCTCGACGAACGGCAGGATGAGCACCCGCCAACTATGCCACGGCGTGCCGTCGGGTCCGGCGACATAAGCAGGTGGGAAGCAGCCGTATACGTCGTCGTACTTGTGCAGGCCGAGTGCGATCTGCTTCATGTTGTTGAAGCACTGCGCGCGGCGCTTCGCCTCGCGAGCGAAATTGATCATCGGGAGCAGAAACAGGATCAAGAGGGCCACAACCAGCACCCTGAGTATCGCCTTGCGCAAGTCCTGGGCCGTTCGGAGGTAGGCAGCAATGGCCAACAGAACGGCCGCCACCGCGAGCCCGGCGACGCCGAACGTGGCCAGCGACGACCAGACGACGACGAACGCCAGCAGGAGAGTCATCAGGCTGAATCGCATGGCAAGCTCTCGCGGCTCGACTCAGTTGCCCTCGGCCGAGAGGAAGCGGACAGCCAGTTGCGCGCGTGTGCAAGCACACACGCTACATGCCACGGGTTCAGGACTTGAAGGCAGACTTCAACCTCCAAGCCCTAAACCCTCAACACTCAACCATGAACCCTCAACCCTCAACCATGAACCCTCAACACTGCCTCCGGTGGCGGGGCCTCAGATTTCGGTCCACTGCCCCGGGATCGGCACGGGGAACTGGCCGTTTTCGTCGGCCTTGACCGGGGCCGGGCTGTCGTCGGCCAGGTCGTCGAGGTAGTCGCAGAACTGGAAGTCGGACTTCATCATCTCGTCCCACGTCACCGTCTGCCCGGTGTGGCAGGCCGCGCGGCCCATGAGCGTGGTCATGTCGGAGTAGACCGCGCGCTTGGCTTCATTGTGCGGCTTGTCGTTGCGGATGCTGTCGATGAAGTCGTTCCATTCGTATTGCCAGGGGCTGAAGGCGTCGTCGGTGGGGGTCCAGGCGATGTTGCCTTCCTCGATCCGCTGGTCCTTGAACATGTGGACGGTGGCGGCGTGAATGTTGCCGGAGAACTGCGCGGCGCACTTCGTGCCGTGGATGTACGTGGCGAAGTCGCTCCGCGTCTCCTTGATCCGGCGGAAGCCGCAGAACGCCTTGGTGCCGTCGGCGAACGTGAATTCCATCGAGTAGACGTCGACGTTCTGGCCGCAGTCCGTGCTGCCGGGCACGCGCCCCGCCATGCCGTTGCACTCGACGGGCCACGCGTCCTTGATCCAGCAGCACTCGTCGATCTGGTGGATCAGGTAGTCGACCATGTGGCCCGAGCCGATCCAGTAGAGGTGGATCCGGCCGAACTGGAGCTGGCTGATCAGGTCATTGGCCTTGTCACCCTGGTTGCCGAGCCAGCCGGCGCCGCCCAGCCGGTTGGCGCGAATCAGGGGGATGTCGCCCATGGCGCCTTCGCGGATCTTGTCGATCAGGGCCTGGCGTGCGGGGGAGTGGCGGCACTGGAGCCCCGCCATGATCTTCACGCCTTTCTTCTCCGCCTCCTCGCCCGCCCGGAGCAGCCGGCGCAACCCGCCGGGATCGGGGGCGAAGGGTTTTTCCATGAAGACGTTGATGCCCTTCTTGACGGCGTACTCGACGTGGACCGGCCGGATGTACGCCCGGGTGGTGCACATGGCGACGTCGCCGGGCCGGAGCAGGTCGATCGCCTTGCGGTAGGCGTCGAAGCCGACGAACTTGCGGTCGTCCGGGACGTCGACCTTGTCGCCCAGCTTGTCCACGAGGGCCTTGTGCATCGCGTTCATCCGGCCTTCCAGGACGTCGGCCATCGCATAGAGCTTGATCGGCCCGCCGTTGGGGACTGAGACCGCGTCGCCGACCGCCCCGGAGCCGCGCCCCCCGCAGCCGACGAGCGCCAGGCGAATCGTGTTGTCTTCGCCGGCATGGACGGCGGGCGTCAGACCGCCGAGCACCGTCGCGCCCGCGGCAAGCGAGCCGGTCTGCTTGAGGAACCGTCGACGGGTGGTGTTCGAGGTGTTGTCAGATTTCGTCATTCCATTCTCCCAGGTTGATGCTGAAGGATGCCGGCAACGAACGGGAGGCCACGGGGACGCTCCCGGGCGTCGACGCCTTTCTACCACACTCCGAGGCGCCGCGAAAGGCGGGCGGGTTAGAATCCGGATCGACGGGATCGAGCCGGATGGGGGAGGTGCCGAAAGCGCGAAAGAGGCGGACAGGCGCGCTTCTCGTTGTTCCATGGTCGGGCTTACCCGCATCAGCCGAGTGCGAGAAGGGCGCTTGTCCCCCCTTCTCTTGTAGGCGGGCGGGAAGCAGCCGAATGCGTCGTGGTAGTTGTGCAAGGCGGTTGCGATTTGCGTGACGTTGTTGCTGCACTGCGCCCGGCGTGCCGTGTCACCTGTCCTGGGCCGCTCGAACGCGGGCAGCGATGCCCAACAGAACGGCCGCGCCGGCGAGCCCGGCAAAGCCAAACGCGGCCAGCGACGCCCCCACGAGGGCGAAGGCGAGCAGCGGACCCATCAGGCTGAATCGCGCGTCGACTGCCTCGCGCGGTGGAGCCGCTGCCAGGTCCGCCGGCCCCACTCGGATTGCTGGATGCTCGCTTCGAGGAATTTCTCGTATGAGCCAAACTCGTGCTTTCGAGCCTCCCACTCGGCCATGATCTCGCGTTGGGCCTTGTGCTTCATTTCCACGCAGTCGAAGGTCTTAGGTTTCGTCGCCATAAGCCAACTCCGCCGGGCTGCGTATTTCGATGGGCCGGTAACCGTGGAGAACGTTTACCGCGCCGTATTTGCGGATACGGCCGTAGTTCACGATATGCCTGAAGTTCCCACTGACGATCAGATCGGCGTTGGCCACGCTTGCGGCCGCCACGTGCAGCGCATCGTCTCGGGATCCGCTACCCAGAACACCGGCCGCCAGGTACGCGTCTGCGAGAGCCTCCACGGTCGAGCTCATGGGGACGGTTTCCAGCGACGATTCCGGAATCGTGTCGAACTGGTCCTGCACGGCCTGCGGAGCGCCGCTCAATTCCCGCAAGACCTGCGGCGACACCACTAACGTCAATTCGCCCTGTCTGACGCGGTCGAAGAAACGCCGACTGGGCTCGGCGAACTCCTCGTCGAAGACTCCGCCGAAGACCGAAGTGTCTGCATAAACTCGCATGGCCGGTCCGGTCCTTTCCCCATTCAAGTCTACCAGTCTGCTGCACGAGAATCAATCCGGAGCGGCCGACGGCCCCGGTCATCCAAACGCCGGCCCCGCCCCGCTCGGCTCCATGGGGCCGAGCCGGATGGGGTACGTGCCGTAGGTGCGGATGGTGTTCCACATGGCCAGGTAGTTGCCCGGCTTGACCTGGCTGAAGATGCTGTTGGAGGAGGAGACGATGAGCCCGCCGCCGTGGGCCGCCTTGCGGATCACCTCCTTGGTCTCGCGGACGACGTCCTCGACCGAGCCGTACGGCAGGGTGTGGATGCAGTCGACGTTGCCCTTGAGCGCGACTGAAGCGCCGTGCTGCCGTTTCATCTCGCCCATGTCGAGCCCGCCGGCCGGGTCGATCGGGTCGAGGCAGTCGGGCTTCGCGTCGAGGATCATGTCGAGGATCGGCCGGATGTTGCCGTCGCTGTGCTTGATCGTCATCAGGCCCGCTTCCTTGAACCCGGCGAATACTCGCTTCAGGCCCGGGTAAAGAATCTCACGGAAACAGGTCGGCGACATGAGCGGCCGCTCGGTCGAGGCGTAATCGTCGCCGGTGAACACGAAGTCGGCGCCCCGCCGGGCGCACTCCTTGGCGTACTCGACGTTCAGCTCCACGGACAGATCGACCACGCCTCGGGCAAGCTCCGGCTCGCCGGCCAGGGCCAGGAGGAAGTTCTGGAAGCCCATCAGGTTCCGCGGCAGCGAGAAGACGTCGTTCAAGTGCACGCCGATGGCCAGCTTGCCCTTGTAACGGGCGACGAGCTTGTCGAGGCTGGCGAACCGCCCGGGGGCGTGCGGGTCGGGCGGCTCGTAGTTCTTGAGATCGTCGAGGGTCTGGATCGGTCCCTCGACGGCGACGACGTGCTCCTCCTCGCCCTTTTCCACCACGATGCCGTATTCGTTGCGCCAGCGGTTCTTGCCGACTTGCTCCCGGGCGACGTCCGGCGCGGTGAGGATCGCGTCGAGGCCCATGCGCAGGGTGAACTCCTCCATCGAGCAGCCCGGTAGAATCGCCTCGCGCACCCGGTGGTCGATGATCCACTCGAAGTGCGGCACCCGATCCGGCTCTTCCCGGCGCAGCGCCCGCATCACCCGTTCCGCGGAGGTCAGCTCGGCCATCGGTTCATCTCCGAATCGTAGTGCGTGCTCGCACGCACGCGCACAAGACGGTGATTGTAGCACTCGCGGGGCCCCGCACAAGAGCGTCGCGCACGCGCCGCTGCCTGCGACAACCGTTTGCTTTTCCCGGCCGACAGGCTAAAATGCCGGGGTCAGGCAACTCCAGGTTCGAGGAAACGAAGATGAGCACCCACAAGATCGATCGTCGCACTCGGTTGGCACTGGCTGCCGCCCTCGTCGCTGCGTCCTTCTTCTCGGCGGCATGCGTGACCGCCGAAGCGGCCGAGCCGGGCAAGCCGAACGTCCTGTTCATCGCCGTCGACGACCTCCGCCCGCAGCTCGGATGCTACGGGCACGCGCGGATGCACTCGCCCAGCATCGACCGGCTGGCGGGGGGCGGGTTTCACTTCCGTCGGGCGTACTGCAACGTGCCCGTCTGCGGCGCATCGCGGGCGAGCCTGATGACGGGCATCCGGCCGGCGCGGAACCGGTTCGTCGGCTACGACACCTGGGCCGAAAAGGACGCCGCCGGCATCACCACGCTCAACACGCACTTCCGCAACCACGGCTACTACACGGCCTCGCTGGGCAAGGTGTTCCATCACGCGAAGGACAACCTTGCGGGCTGGTCGGAGGAGCCGTGGCTGCCGGAGAATCCGTGGATGGGGTACCTGCTGCCCGAAAGCCAGCGGGCGTGGAAGGAGAACCGCGAAAAGACGAAGCAGGGCCGCGCCCTGGGGCCGCCGACCGAGGAGGCCGATGCGCCCGACAACGCCTACGCCGACGGCCGGCTTGCCGATCGGGCCGTGGCCGACCTCGGGCGGCTCGCCGAGAAGGACGGGCCGTTCTTCCTGGCCGTGGGGTTCTACAAGCCGCACCTGCCCTTCCTCGCGCCCAAGAAGTACTGGGACCTTTACCCGGCGGACGAGATCAAGCTGCCCGGCAACTACTCCCGGCCCAAGGACGCCCCCGACGCGGCGATCCACAACTCGGGCGAGCTCCGCGCGTATGCGGGCGTGCCGAAGGAGGGACCGGTCTCCGACGAGATGGCCCGCCGGCTGATCCGCGGCTACTACGCCTGCGTGAGCTTCACCGACGCCCAGATCGGCAAGCTCCTCGACGAGCTCGACCGCCTCGGAATCGCCGACGAGACGATCGTCATCCTCTGGGGCGATCACGGCTGGAACCTGGGCGAGCACACGCTCTGGTGCAAGCACTGCTGCTTCGAGACGTCGATGCGCGTGCCGCTTGTGGTGCGGGCCCCGGGCTTCGTCGCGGGCAAGTCGACCGACGCCCTGGTGGAGTACGTCGACGTCTACCCGTCGCTCTGCCAACTGGCCGGCCTGCCCTTGCCGGAGCACCTCGACGGCCGGAGCTTCGTCCCCCTGATGAACGACCCCGGCCTTGCGTGGAAGGAAGCGGCCATCGGCCGGTACGGGCCCGGCGACACGATCCGCACCGACCGCTACCGCTTCACCGAGTACACCGACAAGCAGGGCAAACCCATCGCCCGGATGCTCTACGATCACCAGGTCGACCCGGGCGAGAACGTGAACGTCTCGGAGCGGCCGGAGAGCCAGTCGCTCAACCGATCGCTTCGCGAGCAGTTGCGCGCGCGGATGGGGAAGGCGAGCCCGCGGCAATAGACTCAAGGATCGGGCTTCCCTCGTTCCCAGGCTCCGCCTGGGAACGCCCTAACGCGAGGCTCTGCCTCGCCCAGCGGCGAGCGCGTGCGTGCAAGCACGCACCCTACTTCTTTCTGCGCCGTGAGCGGCGCGCTTTGGTCGTGACGCCCCAGGGGACGTCTGCCCGGAGGAACGGCTCGGGGCCGACCAGTGCCGGCGTTTGGTCGTAGTCGAGCTCGTGCAGCTCTTCGGCCGTCTTTTGGGCCAGGTCCTGGAACGTGATCTTGCGATCCCGGCGGAGGTTCTTGGCCAGGCAGTAGGTGAACGCCCCATACGACGTCACCCCGTGGCGGTATTCGTAGCTGTACTCGTTTTCCTGGCACGCCTGGAAGATGATGGGCAGGTAGGGGCCGTGATGCCCTTGGGCCTGGCGGACCTGGTCGTATTGGGCGAAGGGGAGCGTGCGGAGGTTCATCGCCCGGCCCAGACGCAAAACGCTGCCCGACGCGCCGCTGTAGGCGGGGCGCGCGTCGGCGTCCTCGGCCAACTCCCGATTGAGCTGGCGCAAGGGGCGAGGCACCCACATCGAGTGCTCCACGTCCCACTGGAGCATCCGGTGCCGGATGTCGTCGGGCGGGTCGAGCCCGCGGACGCGCGCCGAGCCGGCGCGGGTCATGCCGCCGGAATGGCAGCAATCGAGGAACATCACGAAGCGGGCATCGTAGGGGAGCTGGCTGTAGAGCTCGTAGATCTGGTTGTCGGTGACGGCCCGCTCGGGCGACCAGTCGAAATCGTAGGGCACCAGGCACTCGTCCCGGTGATCGACGTGCTCGTCGGGGGCGTAGGTGGGCAGTTGCGCCCCGTGCCCGCTGTAGAAGAACACGAGCTGATCGTCCGCCGAGGCGCCGTCCAGGAGCCAGTCGAGACGCTCGAGGATCCCCTGCGTGGTGGCCCGATCGTCGAGGACCACGCGGATATCGCCCGGGGCGAACTCGCACTCCTGGAGCACGGAGCTGAACAGGAACACGTCGTTGACGCAGCCTTCGAGCCGGTCCTCCGGGCGGGGGTATTCGTTGATCCCGACCAGCAGCGCCCGGCGCGTCGGCTCCCGCGCGACCCGCTCGGCCGCCTTGCGAATCTTGACCAGCCGGCGCGCGAACCGCGGGCCGCGGAGGTCGCCGACCAGCGGGGCCCAGACGCGCTGCTTCGCGGCGTCGTGGGCGAGGTAGCAGGCCGCGTCGTGATCGGCCATCCCGGGGATATCGAAGGGCGTGTCGACCTGCTCGAACTGCGGCGAGCTGAGCGTGATGGGCGCGGTGAAGACGCTGTCATGCTCGTTGTAGAGGTGATACCAGCGTTCCGCCGACAGGGGCATGAGACGCCCCGCGGCGAAGTTGCCCACCACAAACGGATTGCCGATCTGGGACCCGAAGGAGATGAACGAGCGCCCTTTGATCGCCGCGTCACCGCGCTTCGTGGTGAAGGCGTCGTAGCAGACCAGCGAGCCGAGGCTGTGGGCGCAGATCACGTCGGGCTTGACGGCCTCGATCTGGTCCAAAACCCACGCTCGGGTCGCCTCGCGCAGTTCGTCGTTCTCGACCCATTGGACCACCATGCCGGCGGTCCATCGGGCGCTCTCCCCGATCCGATCGAAGAACCCCCGCCGGCGGCGGAACAGCCCCCCGATGCCGCTCCACAGGAGCTTGAGCACCGCCTCGTACATCCCGGGGATCGTGATCTTGACTTCCTCGAAGAGTTCGTCGTAGGTCGGCAGGTGGCAATCGAGTGCGAATTCCTCCTCAGGCACACCGATCGCCGACCGAATCGCCCCCTCCCACGTCGCCCGCCACGAGAGGTCTTCGTGATGGTTTCCGACCCCGTGCACGCACAGCACTTTCAGCGTTGGTACAGACATCGCACAACCCCTTTGCTTGGTATCGTGCCACCCGCCGGAACTATTTCCGGCAAACCATCGGGCATACGCCCCCCAAGTAACTACCGCTCCGTCCGATTCTACCGGGGTCCATTGTTTCGACAAGCTATCCACGGGCACTTTCTCGCCAGCGAAAAGGGGACATTTTACTTACTGCAAAGCGCCAACATCCGCAGCCGCAGCCCTCAGAAAAGGGTGCTATATGGCCACGAAGCTTCGTGCTTCGCCAGCGGTCTGAGGCGGCGAGCTTCAGAGACAGTGGAGCCGGATGCGATGGCACCTGCGCGTCACCAATGGGGCCTTTTGGGGGACTAGGAGAACGCAGGGCAGGGCCGGTGTATCGCCGCGAATCGCCTGGAAGTTGGCGAGGCGCCCGACAATGGACGTCTTCACTCTTGTCGCTTTGAGCGACCAGGCATCAGCCATTGAGTCCCTTTCCGCACCTCTCTCTTCGCCACCTTTCGTGGCCAATGTGGCGCCCTTGGGGGACGCCTTTTGACCGGGACCCGCTGCAGATTCACGTCAGTGCTCCCAAGTCAGCATCCCGTAGACCCCGCGCTGTACCTCGGTGGGGACTTCGCCGGAGAAAACACTGGTGCCGTATTCCGGGTGATGCGAGTCGAGCAGGTTTTGTCCGACAACGGAGGTTTCCGTGTGGCAACACCTGCGTTCCTTGGTCCAAGAATACGTCCGCTACTATCACACCGCGCGCCCGCATGAATCGCTCGGGAGCTTGCCGCCAGAGATGGGCAAGCCGCGGGACGATGTGGGCGTTCACGGCCCGGACGACGTCGAATGCCATGAGTGGCTTGGCGGCCTGCTCAAGCACTACGAACGCAGGGCGGCGCGACCCGAGACGAGCTGGCTTTCGCGAATAGCCCCGCGGCCGCTATTGCGCATCCCGGGAAACCTGCTGGACGGCGCTCAGAACGTCGCTTGGGAAGTAATCTCCCCTTTGGGGATGGACGACTTCCCTTTCGCAAGTTCTGCCCCCATGCGGGCCGGCTGGTCAACAGTCTGTGCCGTCAAACGTAAGTCGTTGGTGTACAGAGAGATATGGCGTGCCACCATGATTCTCGTGCCCGAATTCAGCGTTGCTGGCACGCATATTGCCGCCCCATCCGCCCGCAGTAGAGAGAACCATTGACAAGGGCAATAGAGACAGGAGCCTGCAAGATGAGCACTTCCGCAAAGCGTGCCGGCAAATTCGAGCCGCGGCGATTTCCAGTGCCAGGTGCAAGTGAGCTGTCCGAGTTATTCCCCGGAGAGACCTGGCCTGGCAAGAGCGAGCGAGGCGGGCTCGAATCGGAACTGGCCCCGTCCGGAAGGTCGTCTTCCCGGTTCAGCGGGAGCGACAGCCGAGTTTGCGGCCGGGAGTCGTCGATGCCCCAGGCTCACCCCCGACCGCCCCCCGTCGTGCGGGTGTGCCCCGCGCCACGCGCGAGTGACTCAACGATCACTGTCGCTTCTGTCGGTCTACCCCTCCAATAGCAGGATTGTCCAACTATTTGCAGCACATGCGACGCCCGCTACACTCGATATAAGGTGGACTGCCCCAGCGTTTCACGAAAGGCCGTTCGTGACGGCAAGACTCTAGCCGACGCAGGGAGTCCCCGTACCCATTCAGCGGGCGGGCGCACGTGCTGCAGTCTCCTGACCGCCGAGACCCCAGCCTGCCGTCCGTCACCCGCCCACTGGAGCGGAAAACGCAAAGGCTCGTTCTGGTGCCACGATGGGGTGACGGTCAACGGCTGGAGGGTTCGAAATGCCCGTTCGAAGCAAAAAGCATGCGGAGAAGAGCGCGTACTTGAAGGTGAGCCGCGGGATTCTCGACGCCCCCAGTGGAGATCCAGCCGGCGACGGCAGGCGCTTGGTCGAGCAATGTCTCAAGGGCCTCCAGTCGCACGACGGGGCCGAGGGAAGCGAAGGGGGCGAAGGGCCGGAGGACGAGGAAGACTTCCCGCCCAGGCTGCTGGTGTTGATGGCCACGGTTGCATTCTGTGATCCTGAGGACCGGCCTTTTCAGGACCTACTCAAGGGGATCCAGGAAAGGCTGAAAGAGGAAGGGTTGGATGTTCCGCTCGTCGGGTGTTCCGTGGCGGGTGTGGTCACGGAGGAAAAGGGACCGTTGCTCGAAGGCGCCGCGCTGGTCTGCTTCGCCTCGCGTTTTCTCGACGTGAAGGTGGGCATCGCGGAAGACGCGATCGACGGGCAGAAGAGGAAGAAAGCGGTTCCATCCCTCTGTAGGCAACTTGGCCTGTCCGGCAAGGATCCCAATCCTCATGGCAACCGCCTCATGTTCTGCTTCCTGCCGGGGTTCACGGAAACCGGAGAGGAGGCGCCCCTCTACCAGGCCGCCGAGATTCACACGGCGATACGCAAGGCAACGCGAAGCCGAATCCCCATGGTGGGCGGAGTTGCCGGCGACGACTTCCGGCGGAAGAGATCCTGGCAATTCGTGGGCGGCCGCGTGTATGAGGGAAGCGCCATCGTGGCCCTCGTTGAATCGGACATCCGTTTCGGCATCGGAATGGAGCACGGTTTGACGGGGACGGGCGAGCACGTCTTCGCCAGGGAGGTTGCGGATCGGGGGTATCGGATCGTGCGTGTCGAGACCGCCGGCAAGAGAGGCGGGGAGCAGAAAACGCCCCGGGAAGTCATCAATGACTATCGGCGCCGAGGAAAGACGATTCTGTTTGGGGGCGTGACTCCCGAAGACGAGGGCCACCGGATCATCTTGTACCCGCGGCCGCAGAAAGACGGATCCGTGCTCGTGGACCAGCCGGTGATCGAGCATTGGCCGATGGAGATCCACACGTGTAACTCCAAGAAGCTTCGCCGCACGGCCACCAGAATGTTCGCCGGCGCGCTTCGCCGAGGTAATATCGACCCGTTTCACCTCGCGTGTGCGATCTGCTTTTTCGGCGCTGCCCGTTATGAGTGCGCAGAGGGAAGGACGCTGGACTTCGGAGGAGCGCCGCGCGAACTGAAGGAAGCTTATCCGAGCGTCCCTATCGTCGCCGGACTTGTCTTTGGCGAGATCGGCGTTGGCACGCAGGGCCGGGCGTTGATGCGCAACTGGACCGTGTCCGGCCTCTTGCTGGCAGACGAGTTCTCCCCTCGCGATCTCCACAGAAGAGGGTACCGCGCGCTGGCCGACGCCGGGAAGAGGCTGGCCGAAACCGCCTCCCTTGACGAAGTGCTCGCCGCGGCCATGGACATGATCGTGCAAGCCGGTTTTCCCGGCGGCATGATCTCGCTTGTGTTTCACGATCGCAAGTCCTGGGTCACCGTGGCCTTGGAGGCCCGCGGAAAGGGCTGGAGGCGGATTGTTCCCCTAACGCGGCGCAGAGGTGACAGCGACGACCTCTTGGTGCTGGTGGCGAATCGCCGCATTGCACGCTTCGTGCCCGATTCCCGTCGCGACAAGTACAACGATCCCGCGGCCGTCAAGCTCAGTGGAATGATCAGCCAGTACGTCTTGCCACTGAAAACGCCGGGCGGGAGGGTTATCGGTTTGGTAGAGGTTGACTTGGGCGATATGAGTAGCACGCGGCAGCTACCGCGTCATCTTGCGGAGTTGACGCAGGCATTGGCGAGTCAGATTGCGGTGGCGGTCTCCCGCGCTATCCGCATGCACGAGTTGGAGTTGTCCAACCTCTTCGACCGCGCCGTGGCAGCAAGCCTTACCAAACCGACGGTGGCAGAGGCCGCTCAGGAGTTCGTCGACGTCGTTGTGGGGGCAAAGCTACTCGGAACCGACATGTTGCACATACGGCTCGCTACGCCCGACGGCGAATCACTCCAACTCGTCGCAGGCTCCGGGGCGTACTACGAAGCAGCAAAGCAGCACCGGCCTGCGATTCCCTGTAACGAGGACAGCCCCTCGGCCAGGGCTTTTCGCGACCAGGAACCCGTATGGGCCAACAATATCGAGGACGATGAACACTCACGAGCATTCGCTGCCGGATTGAAGGCGGAACCGGTTCGGGAAGTCTTTCAGACTGAACGGTCTTACGTGAACCTTCTCATCCGAGCTCGGGACGAAGACCGGCCAATCGGGGTTATCAACATAGCGGCCAGGGAGCCGTGGTTCTTCTCTGAAAGCCTGTGGCGGTCGATGGAAAAACTGGGGCAAAGACTATTCTTCGCCTTGGAGCACGCCAAGAATATCGAGGCTGAAAGGCGAACCGCCCGGGAATTAAGGCTCTTGCTGGAGACGTTACCTGACGTGAGTGAGGAGGATCTAGAGACGTCCTTGCGTGAGCACGCGGGCAAGATTGCCCAGGCTGAGCAGGCGGACGTGGTGTCGTTTTTCCTCTGGGATCCGGAACGAGAAGCTCTGGTCCTTCGAGCACAGCACGGATGGGAGAGGGATATGATCGGCAGGGCCCAGTATCAACTTCACGAGGGCATGACGGGAATGGCTGCGCGGCCCGAGGCAAAGCCGATGCATATTCCCGATCTGCAAGAATGGAAGAGAGGCAAGCCTGGGCAGGGCCCCGCGAAATATGGCAAGCAGATGTTCGGCCCGAAGTGGTCGCAAGTCCGATGCGAAGTGATCGCGATCCCGCTGCGGTTCGGGAACTTGCTCGGCGTGCTTACCATGCACAACCGTATCCGGCCCACTCAAGTGGGAAGCAGGTTCGCCACGATTGAACCGCACCTCCTGGCGCAGGTCGCCAACGACCTGTCTGCCTTCGTCTATGCTTCCTTGGCCTCCGAGGCAGCACGAGCAGAGGTCCGAAGAGCCCGCCGGCTGGGAAATTTGGATCAGCTCCTGCTGGAGCAGGGGAGCGACATTTCCGAGCTCGCTGAACAAGTGTGCTGT
>DATKZH010000085.1:0-2180 GCA_035528065.1 Thermoguttaceae bacterium
TCAACACTCGTGCCAGCCGTTCTTGTGTCTATATATACTGTCTTGATTCGAGGGTCTCTAGGCTGCTACGGGTCGCATCCTCCCGTCGAATCGGGGAAAGTCTCGCAAGGGGTTTACGGTCTTGCCATTGGCGTGAACGGCCGAGAAACAACTTCCCGACCTCTGTAGCAGGCACACGCCGTGTGCCGTAGCCAGCGGACGGCACACGGCGTGTGCCTGCTACTCCGCAAAGGAGACGCATCATGTCGCGACATGGCCAACGTTGTGTGATCCCGAAGCGATTCGTCGATTCGCTTGCCTGGCCGCTTCTCCTCCTTACGATCGTTTCCTGGTCGACGTCCACGTCCGTTTCGGCGGAGCCGGCTCCCGCGAGCGAGGCTTCCAAGCAGGCGGCCGCGCCCGATTGGCTGGGGAGCCGGGCGGGGATCAGCGACGAGGTCCTGCCGCCGTGGACGCCGGTCGAGGTCTCAGGCACGGAAGTGAGCGTATGGGGCCGGACCTACGGCTTGCGCGATCTGCCCTTGCCCGCTTCCGTGGTCACGCGCGACACGGAGATCCTTGCGTCGCCGATCGTGCTCACCGGCGAGTCCGGCGGAAAGAAGCTGGTCTGGACCGGGCTCGGCCTCGAAACCGCGGAAGCCAAGCCCGCGATCGCGCGGCTGGCCGCCCGGGCCGATTCGGAGAGCCTTCGCTGCGAAGGCACCGTGAGCGTCGAGTACGACGGGATGATGCGCTGCGACTTCAAGCTCGTGCCCAAGCAAGGGGGCGTCTCGCTGGACAAGCTCGTCCTGGAGATCCCCCTCCGCCCGGAGTATGCCAAGTACCTGCACTTCTGGCCGGGCCGCTGGGGCAGTTGCTTCAATTCCACGGCCCTGCCGGAAGACGGCTACCAAGGGGCCTTCAAGCCGTTCGTCTGGCTGGGCGACGAGTGGCGCGGATTGGCGTGGTTCTCCGAGTCGGACCGCAACTTCTTCCCCGCCCGGAGCGACCGCGTGATCGAGATCCGGCGCGAGGGCGAGGCGGTGGTCCTCCGCGTCAACATTGTCACCGAGCCGCAAACGCTCCGCGATCCGCTCGACTACACGTTCGGCTTCCAGGCCACGCCCGTCAAGCCGGCGAAGCCCGACGTGTGGGACTATCGCATCTGCCACATGGGCCGCTACGGCATGGAGGACGCCCAGTTGGACCGCCTCCGCGAGCTCGGCGTCCGCACCATCTGCTTCCACGAGCAATGGACCGACGTCCAGGCCTATCCCAAAACGACCCACGGCGAGAAGCTCAAGAAGCTGGTCGACGCCTGCCACCAGCGGGACATCCGACTGCTCCTCTACCACGGCTACGAGATGAGCACCATCGCCCCGGAGTGGAACGAGTATCACGAGCGGTGCCTGGTGCATCCTCGCCGCGGCGGGTACAAGCGGAAGTACCAGCCCGAGCCGGACCAGACGGCGTACATCGTCTGCTACCGCAGCGTGTGGCAGGACTTCATCGCCCATCACCTCCAGAAGCTCATCGACGAGCACGGCGTTGACGGCGTGTACCTGGACGGCACGTCGGAGCCGTGGGGCTGCGCCAACCAGAAGCACGGCTGCGGGTACGTTCGCCCGGACGGCAGCGTCGGCCAGACGTTCCCGTTCTTCGACACGCGGTCGATGATGAAGCGGATCTACACGCTCGTGAAGGCCCACGATCCCGGGGGTCAGGTGAACGTACACCAATCGACGTGCATGACGATCCCCACGCTAGCGTTCGCCACCAGCTATTGGGACGGCGAGCAGTTGCAGAGCGTCGCCCGCAAGGACGCGGCGCAAGAGGTCCTGCCGATCGACGCCTTTTGCTGCGAGTTCATGGGCCACAACTGGGGCGTGCCGGGGGAGCTGTTGCACTACAAGAGCGGGCCGTTCCAACGGTTCGAGTGCGTGTCGCTGGCCCTCTTGCACGACGTCCTGGTGCGGCCGTCGAGCATGGAGGACGTGGAGGTCTCGTCCAGGATGTGGAAGGCGATGGACGCCTTCGGCCGCGACGAGGCAACTTGGCTGCCCTATTGGGAAAACGCAGACTTCGTGAGCACCAGCCCGCCGCAGGTGAAGGTGAGCATCTACAACCGGCCCGAGCAAGGGCTGATCGCCGTGGTGGCCAACATGGGCCGCGACGATTGCGAGGCGGAGGTCACCTTCAAC
>DATKZH010000086.1:0-5471 GCA_035528065.1 Thermoguttaceae bacterium
TAGGTCAGATCCCATACCCGATCCGAAAACGCGATACCTCCCGGCTTCCAGGCCATCACCGCATCGACGGCCGTCTTGTTCATCCTACTCCACGTGCTCTGCAGGAACGTCTCTTTCGCCGCGTTCCACCGGACCACCTTGCCGCCCTTGCCGATGAACGAACTTCCCAACTGGATCATCTTCTGGGCGATCCCACCCGCGTCCAGGGCCAGGATCTGCGCCATGAACGCGTAGTCCACCGACTTCGAAATCCCCCGTTGAATAGAACCCGCTACCGCCTTGCGGAACGGCGGGGTCGAATCCTTGACCACCTTGTTTAGCCGGGCCTGGGCGCCGGGCGGAATCTCGCCCTTGTACTGGCTCTTGGCCAGCTCCCGCGCCAGCTGGTCCGCATACCGCTGGTAGAGATCGTAGAGGTACTTGTTCTGCATCTCGACATAGTTCACCCAGTCGGCTCGGGCCTTCAGTGTGGCGTTGCGGATGATCTTGGCTCGGTTAGGCATGGGAATACCTGATCTGGAACCCCTTAGCAACACGTATATGCCGCCGTTGCCGGTCTAAGGAATGGGGCTTGCCATCTGCCCCCATGGACACTATTTCTCCGGCCATGATTACACCGCCTGCTATAAACTTCCTGGCCCACCCGTTCGGCAAGTGCGCCTCCCCTGATTCCAGCAAGCACGGATACGGCTTCTTGACAATGCCCCCCCGTGGTTTGGCCAAGACCGGCTCGCACCCCACGATCAGCCCGGCGAGGCCCCCGCAACAGCCCTTGATGAAAGAACGTCTGTTCATGGTCTACGATACCCTACGCTTTCGTAGTACTGACCGGAAACACCTATGGGACCACCGGGCCTCTTTCAGCCCCGCCGCCGCTGATCCAATTCCATCGCCACTACACACGCCATCATCCGCACCAGGAGATCGTGGTACCGGGCCGTCTCCTCGTCATCGGTTGCCGGCAGGCCGAAGGTGGCAATGGTCTCGATATCCTCGTGGTGCTGTCTCAGGTCGGCCCACATCTGGTCGATCTGGGCCAGCGCCACGGCCTTCTCGGCTTGACCCATACCCGCATTATACCCTATTTCTCGAAGCGCGCATAGGCGCTTCTGGCAATCGTGCGGCCCGCCTCAATCACGCGGCCCTTCTGGACGAAAACAGCCTTGCGGTCCTTGCCCTTGCCCATGTAGAACCACTCGCGCAGGACCATGTCCGGTTTCTCCTCGGTCCCAAAGTTCCGCGCCTCGACCCCTTGGAACTCGGCGCCTTGCTCGAGAAGACCCTTGGCGTGCTCGCTCGGCCGATAGTTCTTGATCTTCTCCGGCCGAATCGGGTCTTCCGGCGCACTCCGCGCAATCAAGTCCTCCAACTCCTTCAGTTCCTTGCTCGTCGCATCGGGCCGCGTCTTCCCGTCCTTGGTGAGGCAATCCGCGTACAACTTGACCATCCTTTTGTGTTCGGCGCCTGTCAATCCCATCTGTGGTTCCTTCCATTGGTGTTTCCTGCATCCATACGTTTTCCTACGTTTACGTAGTGCCCAGGAAATCTGTGTCTTGCCAGCGTTTCCCCCACTCGCGTCGCAGAGCCGCTTGGCTTAGTTTGCGCCGATGCTCAGGGCTGAAGATCATTTTGCCGTTCCGATCGGTAATCAGCTCATAACCGCGATTGCGAACTGCTCGTGCGTACATATCGCAGGCCGTGCATAGGCCGCGACTGGCGTGCTTGCGGTCAGCCCTACCACATCGCGTGCAGCAGGAATACTTGCGGGACCATGTCGTGAGGATGTGCTCCCGCATGTGCTGTGCAGGGGTTACGAGCTTTAGGTTCTCAATTCGGTTGTCATCCTTGACCCCATTGATATGGTGAATAAACTCCTTCTTTTTCAAGGCACGTCCCAGGTACTGCGACATGACATGACGATGCTCTAGCACGCGCCGGACGCCATTCCAGACTTCCACATAGCCGTCTTTCGTGAGAAGCGGCTCTCCAGTGAAACTCCCATTAAAGCGGCCACGTGCCGCCTCGGATTTCGACCGAATATGCAAGTTGTTTCTGAGGAACCATCGCGAAACTGTCCTGCGGGATACACCAAGACCGCGAGCAAGATCCTCCAACGTTGCGCCTGCTTCATATCGCGAGTGCAGTTCTAACAGACGAGCCTTCTCCATTTTAACTCCAACTCTCCTGATCCGCCGCCTTCGCCCGATCGCGGGCCTTCTTCTCGTCCTTGGCGATCTCGGCCGCCTCCTGCTCGGGGTCGTACCCCATCGTCGCCGCGCAGGTCTGGCGCGACGCCCATTCCCGGTCCTGGTGGATCGCCAGCGCCTGCGTCTCCTGCAGAACGTCCCGGTGAATCAGCGGCGGGAACTCCACCTGGCATTCCAGCCTCGTCGGGACCGTCTCTGTCGCTTCTTTCGCTTCCTTGAGCAGGCCTTCCACTCTCATGCTTCGCTCCAGGATGGCCTCAACAAGATGATCCCGCCCCTGACGCCGGGCGATACGGATTTCCACGCACCTAAGCCGGCGTATTCCCTCAGTGGTCCTCGTGCTGGTAGACGGCAACTCACCGCTGGCAATACCATACCGGATCACCCGGGCATGGACCGTGTTCTGCATGTACTTCCAGATATCCTGGTACTTTTGGAACATCTTGACCATGGGGGACTCAGAGACCATCGATGACGCGAAATTCGCATTTGAGGCGTCGCCCCGGACAATGTACTCGGTCAGTCCCGTCCCTACCGCAATCAGGAGTTGGATGTTGCGCCCGTCTTCCTTCGCGTCGGAAGCGTTGATGTTCAGGCTCTTCAGATCCCACTCAATGCCCTTCTGCAGCAACATCATGGCGTTCGACGGCATCTTCTTCGGCGTCCCCTGCCCCGCGACCGTCTTGCCCGTGGTGTCGCCGAACTTGCTCTTGAGCGTGGATATGTCGGTGGTTCCAATCCCTTTGATATTGCCGATCACGGCGAAGAGGTTCCGCATCCGATTCAGCTGGAACCGCTGCTCCAGCCACTGCTCGTGCATACGGACGTACTTCGCCACTCCAATCAGCCAGGACCGCCCGCGCTTGACGTTGGAGTCCACCAGGCACGTGAAATGGTCGATCTCCGCCGCCGGGATCTGCTCCCATTTGTCCTCCGGCATTAGGCTACCTTGGGCCGTCCGGCTGTAGTTTCGGTAGTAATACAGCACCTTCTCCACGTCATCCGGGTCGGTCTCGATCCCGAACGTGTGGTTGCCCCAGGTACCTGCCCCCCCCGGATCGGCGATCTCGTTGGGCTCGACAAACCGCACCAGAAGATGCCCGTCGCCCTGCTCCGGCTTGAACCAACGCAGGAAATCCTCTCCGTCTCGTAGGTAGCGCCGGAACGCCTCCTTACTCCGCATGTCCCAGTTGTTGATCGCGGCCCACTCGTCCCAGTAGTCCTGCACAGCGGGGTTCTCATCGCAGCTGATCACCCGCATACTCTCGCCAATGACAAAACTCTCCATTGTATCGAGCAGCCCGCGACCGCCAGGATGGAAGCTCAGCTCCAGGGCCGATGCCCACATGGCATTCAGGTCGCCGACGCTATAATCCAGGGGCTCCCGGCCCGTGCCAGCCGACGACCATTGATCTTCGTCTCTGTCCTGGGCAAACGCAGGAATGGATTCAGACAGCATCGCCGTCATCGCTTCGGCCCCTTTGCGGGCCGCAATCTCCTCGGCTATCTGGCGGCGGGTCCGTTCGCGGTTCAGGCCGATCGTGGGAAATATTCTCTCAAGCATGGTAGACCTCGCTTAGCCCGCTCATTCCGCTTCTGCGTCAAGTTGGTACATCGGTGTGCTCAGAAGAACCACGCCACATTGAGGCTGGTGAGCCATCCTTCGTTGAGAAACCCCTTGGCTCGCCCTTGAGGTGATATCCAGTCCGTGCGAATCGTGGGCTGGATCGATGAGTTCGGAAACAGGCGAATGCCAGTCCCTACCAGAGGTGTTACCTGGAAGTCCTCGTCAAACAACAGCGCCACTCGCCCGTACGGCCTGGCATATGTCTCCAGGTTCCCAAACGCCGCCGCCCACGCGTCCGGAAAAATCTGATTGGCAATCGCCAAATATACCGGACCCGTGGGGAATTCCGCCCCCGGCCCAATAATGATCGACTGCTTCCCAGCAATAGTATCGTCCCCAATCCCGACAATACCCACCCCGCCGTCCTTGACGTAGTCATTCCAATACATCGCGGAGAACAGGAATAAACTGTCCCCGTCAGCACCGAGCCCGGCACCGGCCTCCATACTCCAGTGGGGATCGATCGTGATCTCGTTCGGCTCGTTCGGCTCCTGTGCCCATGTTACCCTTGCCACCAGCAGCAGCCCAACAATGATGGCCCAAAAGAATCCGTGCGTTTTCATCTGTGACTCCTTTCAGAAAGAGGTATACGGTTCCCTACTATTTCGTATGCTACCGCCCCCGGACATGCCGTCAAGGGAATTCCTTCGTGCCTCAACCACCCGCCAACTGAGCACGTAACCATTCCGGTATCTGCACCACTACGGTCTCCGACGGCTCCGGACGCGACCCGACGTAGTAGCGAATGGCGTCCACGGCGTGGTCCCGGAACTTCACCGGCTCGTCCAGGGGATCATTGTTCTTCGTGTGTCGCCACTTGTATGAGCCCAATTCGTCGGTCACATTGGTACTCTCGGAATGCACGTGCATCCGCATCCGCTTGACGCGGTTGATACCCGTGCGGACGAAGGACTTGTCGCCCTGCCCCCCCGTCTTGACGCATGGGTGGATGTTATACCCGGCATCGGCGATCTCATCGATATAGGCCGGCTCGGACGAGTCCGCCACGATCACCTCGTCGCGGCCCACCCCCAGCGTCGCCATCCGTTCGATCAATTCCTGGTTGTGTAGGTGGGTTTCGTAGAGAACTTCCCGGAGATACAAGTCCGTTTCATCCCGGATGCCACACCAGATCAACGCCGTGGGGTTGGTGTAGCCGAAGTCCAGGCCATAGCCGTAGTCGTCTACGTGCGGGATCTCCTCTACGATATCCCAGTTGTCATAGATAACACCCGACGGCGTGGCCCACTTGCCCTGGCGGTAGATTTTGTCGTACTCGTCGTCCGAATCGGCCAGGCCCTCGATCGTGGCCCGCTCTTCCTCCGATAGGAACGGGTTGTCCAGATAGGTGACCATCCGCACGCGCAGGGGACGCTTCAGATAGGTCCCATCCGGCGCCATCTGGGTCATCGCCTTGAGCCAGTCGTTCCGGATCGGGTCAACGGGGTTGAACGTCAGGTAGACCGCGTTGTTCTCATAGGGATTGTTGGCCCGGCAGCGGATGTGCAGTTGCCATAGGTCCCGTTCGTGGATCTCGGTGGCTTCCTCGGCCCAAACGTAGTTGATCCCCTCGACCGACTGACCACACCACATCATCCTGCCATTGCGACGAATTAGTACCGTGTGGTGCGGCGGGA
>DATKZH010000087.1:0-62502 GCA_035528065.1 Thermoguttaceae bacterium
AGCGAACTACAGGCGGAGTCTTCGCCGTGATGGGGTCGCGCCGTTCTGGGGCCCGGACTCTCGATGAGCGGTGGCCGGAACGTGCCCCAACCGGTCCCCAAGGGCACGACGATAGGGGTTTCGTACTTCGTGTCAGTCCGATACCAACAAACGTGTAACTTCATGAGCAGACGGCGTTTGCGCGTCTCTTGCCGTCCCCGGACACTTGTGTCATAATCGGTTTCATGCTCGTTCCCCAATTCTCCATACGCTTGCTCCTTGCGGTGACGACGGGGTGTGCGGTCGTCTTCTCGATCGTGGGGCTGGCGGCGCGGGGGAGTGCGTGGGCGACGGCCGTGTCGGTCGGGATCGGGTCCTTGGGAATCCTCGTGCTGGTGTCGGGGCTGCTTTTCGCCGTCGTGTGGGTGTTTTCCGTGGCCACATCTTCGCTCTCGCGCCGACGGGCCCGTTCAAGCGGGTCGCCGTTCCGGTCGGAATCGGGCGGGTCGCCTTTCGGATTGCAGACTGCCGCGGGCGACGAGTCGCAGACGTCGGAGACCCGTGAGGAGGCCCCGGCGGCACCGATCCTGGTGGATGAGTCGCCCGTCGCGCCGGAGGAATCGTAGGGGGCGAGGCGCAAGAGCGCAGGGGCAGAAGGCCGGGACAACCTCATGGTACCTCCACTGGTGTGTCAGTCCTTCCTTTCCGTGCCGGGTGCCACTGGCGTCTCGCCGGGTGCCACTGGCGTCTCGCCGGGTGCCACTGGCGTCTCGCCGGGTGCCACTGGCGTCTCGCCAGGTGCCACTGGCCTCTCGCCGGGTGCCACTGGCCTCTCGCCGGGTGCCACTGGCGTCTCGCCGGGTGCCACTGGCCTCTCGCCGGGTGCCACTGGCCTCTCGCCGGGTGCCACTGGCCTCTCGCCGGGTGCCACTGGCGTCTCGCCAGTGCGTCGAAAGGAGCACGGGCAAGATGCCCGTGGCACCCAGGGGCCGACGGTTGACACACGCGCGGGCTTGGGCACCGTCGCCCGGAAGCGAGGCTTCTCGCTTCTGGCGCGTTTGGCGGTGCTGGCCGCGCTCGCTTGCGCCGTGAGCTTGCGCGGAGTGGCGCAGGCGGCGTCGGGGGCGATGCACCGGGGGACGGGTGCCGGGTTGAAGATGGACGTCGACACCCGCTGGCCGAGCGGCGCGGGCTATCGGCCCGTGCGGATCACGGTCACGCCGGTCGCTCCGGCGATCGCCGACCGCACGTTGACGGTCGAGTTCGCGGCCGGCCACTTCTGGGACTACGGGAAAGAGGACCTGCGCGTCGTCCAAGACATTGAGATTCCGGCCGGCTCCGGCGCGATTCAAACGACGATGTCCGTCCCGCAGACATTGGGGTGGAATCATTATACTATCACGGTCATCGAGAACGGGAAAGTGATCCCCAGGCTCTCTTCCACGGGATCGGGAGATCAGTACACGTCGTGGGTGTGGGAGGAGAAGTTTCCCAGGGTCCTGATCGTCGGCGACAAGCTGCCCGACACGAGCGGCATGGGCGCGCTGTTGAACGTGGCGGAGTACTACCAGTACGGATCGGCCGTTTCTGGCTCGGCCGGAAAGACGCCTCTGCCGACGGCGCTGGCGACCCCGGCCGCCGACCTGCCCCCGCGGTGGATCGACTATACGAACCTGGACCTGGTTTGCCTGTCGGTCGACCAATTGGCCGGCTTGGCAAGCGGGCGGCCGGACGTGTTCCGGGCGATTCTCGAATGGACGTCCACGGGCGGGAACCTCGTTGTGTACGGGGCGGGGCGGGACTGGAGTCGGCTGCCGGAGATCGAATCGCTCACCGGACTCTTGCCCGGATCGGCCGACGCCATTCGCGACCCGGCGGTCCGAGGCTGGACGGAGCCCGAGCAGCGGCTGTTCGGCCGACAGCTTCGCGGCATCGGGTCGAACGTGAGCGATCCGTTCACCGCGAGTCCCTTGGGTATGGGGAACTTGCAGGCGATGGGTCCGGCAATGGCTATGGGCTCCGGAATGGGGCAGGATGAAGAGGAGGCTGAGGACGACGAGACCCTGTCTCCCGGACAAGTCGACCCGGCCGATTGCCTCCTTTTCGTATCCCGGCCGTTCCACTTGGGGATGATCGCGGCCGTGGCGGATGAGGACCCGTTTGCGTTGTCGTTTCGCCGGTCGAGTCTCGGATGGAGTTGGCTGTTGAATTCGCTGGGCTCCCGACGTTTCCTCTGGTACCAGCGGCACGGGACGTCGCCGTCGCGCGAGAACGAGGAATTCTGGAACTTCCTGATACCGGGCGTGGGGCTGGCGCCGGTCACGGCCTTCCGCGTGTTGATCACGCTCTTCGTGCTGGCCATCGGCCCGCTGAACTACTTGCTGTTGCGGCGTTGGAAGAGCCTGCACTTGCTGGTAATCACGGTCCCGTTGAGTGCAGCCGCCGTGACGCTCGCGCTTTTCGCGTACGCCTTGGTGGCCGACGGCCTGGGGACGCGCGTCCGCGCGCGAAGCTTCACGCGGATCGACCAGCGCCTCGGCCATGCGGTCTGCTGGTCGCGGCTGTCGTACTACGCGGGCCTGTCGCCGTCGGGAGGGCTCACCTTCCCGGACGACGTGGCCGTGATCCCGTACGAGGCGATCCCCGCCGAGCGCTCATCGCGCACGCGGGAGCTGATCTGGGAAAAGGACCAGTGGTTCACGTCCGGTTGGCTCCCTGCGCGGACGCCGACGCAGTTCCTCACGATCCGCTCGCGCCCCACCAAGCTCGGCCTGCGGCTCGCGGCGGCCGGGGACGATTCCGGCACGCTTCAGGTGGAGAACGGTTTGGGCACGCCGATCGAGCGATTGGTCGTGCGGACCCGAGACGGCCGCTTCTTCCAGGCCACCGACGCCAAGCCGGACGCCACGGTCGAGGCGAAGCCCGTCAAGCCGGAGGATGCCAAGCGAGAGTTGAACCGGATCTTCGGCCAACGGGAACCGAGATACCCGACCGGCATGGACCGGCGGAGCCGGACCGGGTACTCCACCTGGAGGAGCTATCGCAGACCGTGGCAGTGGGTGACGAACCAGGCGAACATCCCCGCGGCGTCGCAGCGGACCGGCCTGCTGGAGCTGTCGCTCTCGAACACTCGGACCGTAACGCTCGAGCCGGGCAGCTACGTGGCGATCGTCCAACGGTCGCCGGAGGTCGTGGTGGGAACGCCCGTCGCTCGCGAGGAAGCCGGTTTTCACGTGATCCTGGGGACGTGGTGAGACGCGCGATGGCCGACTCGCACCCATTGATCGAGCTTCGCGGGCTGCACCGGTATTTCGGGCAGACGAAGGCGGTCGACGACGTGTCGTTTCAGGTCTCCCGTGGTCAGGTGTTCGGCTACATCGGCCCCAACGGCGCCGGCAAGACGACCAGCATGCGGGTGCTGGCCACGCTGGATCTGCCCACGGCCGGCGACGCGTTTGTCGACGGCTTCTCCGTCGTCGACGATCCGGATCGCGTGCGCCGGCGCCTCGGCTTCATGCCCGACTTTTTCGGCACGTACGCCGACGTGAACGTCCGCGAGTACCTCGACTTCTTCGCCCGGGCGTATCAGCTCCGCGGGACGAAGCGAACCCGCGCGATCGGGCACGTGATGGAGTTCACGGGGCTCGACGTTCTGGCCGACAAACCGATCAATGGGCTCTCCAAGGGGATGAAGCAGCGGCTCTGCCTCGGTCGGGCCCTGATCCACGACCCGGCCGTGATGGTGCTCGACGAGCCGGCCGCCGGGTTGGACCCTCGGGCCCGGATCGAGGTGCGGGCGATGATCCGCGAGCTGGCCAATCAGGGCAAGGCCATCCTGATCAGCTCCCACATCCTCACCGAGCTGGCCGAGATCTGCGACTTGGTGGGCATTTTGGAGCGTGGCCGACTCGTGGCCGTCGGCTCGGTCGAAGAGATCCAGCGGCAGGGGCAATCGCCGCAGAACGTCGTCGAGGTTCGGCTGCTGGACGGCACGATCACGCTGGCCGACTGGCTCCACCAGCGATCCGGCGTCAGCCAGATCCAGCGAGACGGGCAAGTGGTCCGTTTTCTCCACGCGGGCGAGCTCGAAGCGGAGGCCGATCTCCTCAAGGCCATGATCGAGGCCGGATTTCGCGTCGCCGCCTTCGGCTCGCGGCGGAAGTCGCTGGAAGACGTGTTCATGCAGGTCACCAAGGGGCTCGTGCAATGAGCGCATCCGCCGAACCTTTGCCGCTGGATGCGGGGCCGACGGCGTCCGCGGCGCGCGGATGGCCGGCCCGGGCGGAGCGTCTGCTGGTGTGGGTCGGCGAGCGGCTCAATCCGATTCTGGTCAAGGAAGCCCGGCAGTCGCTCAAGAGCAAGCAGTTCGTGCTCACCTTCGGACTGCTGCTGCTCTGCGGCTGGGTCTGGTCGTTTCTGGGCTTGGCCATCTTCGGACCGGAGGCCTCCTACACCGGCAAGGGCTCGGAGATGTTCATGGGCTACGCGGCGATCCTGGCGTTTCCCCTGCTGGTGATCGTGCCCTTCTGGGCGTTCCGCTCGCTCGCCTCGGAGCAGGAAGATCGAACGTACGAGCTGCTGTCGATCACGGCGCTCAGCCCGCGGCAGATCGTCGCCGGCAAGCTGTCGAGCGCCGGCATGCAGATGCTCGTCTACCTCTCGGCGATCTCGCCTTGCCTGGCCTTCACCTACATGCTGCGGGGCATCGCGTTCCCCAGCATCCTGATGCTCCTGTTCTACCTGTCCCTCGGGTCGCTGGGGCTCTCCCTGGTCGGACTGCTGATCGGCACGCTCACGAGCGAGAAGCACTGGCAGGTCGTGCTCTCGGTGCTCTTGATCGTCGGCCTGTTGTGGGCGTTTGGGGTGGCGTGCAGCCTCTGCTCCTGGGTGATTTGGGGCCTGGATCTGCCGGTGAGCACGGCCGAATTCTGGGAGTGGAACGCGGGCCTGGTCACGGGCTACGTGACCTACTTCGCGCTGGTCTTCTACGCCGCGGTGGCCCAGATCACCTTTGCCAGCGACAACCGCTCCACCCGGCTGCGGATCATCATGATCATCCAGCACGTGGGCTGGGTGGCGTGGATCACCTGGGTGCTCGTCGCGCACGAGCCGGAGAGCGAGATCCTCCTGATCCTGCTCACGTTCCTCGGGCTCCACTGGTACGTGATGGGGGCGTTGATGACGGGCGAATCGCCCGATTTGTCGCCGCGGGTGAAGCGCCGGCTGCCGCAGAGCTTTCTGGGTCGCGTCTTCCTCACCTGGCTCAACCCCGGCCCGGGAACCGGCTACCTGTTCGCCGTGTGCGGCGCCTCGGCAGGGCTCGTGCTGGTGGCGTGCATCGTGTTCGTGCACGAGGCCTACGGCGTGGGGACGCTCGTGCAGAGCTGGTCGCCGGGCGATTCCGAGCGATTGCTCGTCTTCGGAGTGCTCGTGCTCGCCTATCTGACGGCCTACCTGGGTATCGGGCTGCTGCTGATCCGCCTGTTGCACCGGTTCGGACAAGTCGTCATGTTTCTGGGCGTGCTGATCCAGATTCTGCTCGTCGTGGCCGGCTGTGCGGTGCCTGCGGTGGTGCAGACGACGATGTCGCCGTCGTACTACTCCTCGGGCTACAGCCTCTTGCACATCTCCAATCCGTTCTGGACCCTGATCCACGTGGGCTCCGATTCCACCCTGCCCATGGACACTTCGTTGCTGCTGGTCGTGTTGCCGTTTGCGGCGCTGGTGGTTTTCTTGCTGAATCTGCCCGGGGTCGTGCGAGAGGTGCGGCACGTTCGCATCGCCAAGCCGGAACGGGTCGCCGCCGAGGACGCCGAGCTGGCGGCCGTCAAAGCTCCGCCCGAGCCGGTTCGGACGAGCCCGTGGGACGTCGTGGAGCCAGGGAGTGAGGGGGTGACGGGGTGAAGGGGTGAAGGGGTGACAAGGTGAAGGGGTGACAAGGTGAGGGCGTGAAGACTTGCCGACTCAGTCACCCAGTCACCCCCTCACCCCGTCATTCCTCATCATCGAGTTTCACGACCCAGCGATTGTCGTCCTTTTCGAGAGTGAACGTCTTCTCGGCGGCCTTCTTCCCTTCCACCGTAACGGTCAGCTTGTAGTCGCCGAGGAAGCCGCGGAAGGCGGAGGCCCCGTCGTTGCCCGTTTCGAGCGTCGTCTCGGTCCACCACTTGCCCTTGATGAGCTTCAACAGCTCCTCGTAGGCCGGCTTGGGCGACATGTCCTTGCGCACGAAACCCGCCGGGGCGCCTTTCCAGGAGTGCAGGTCGCTGAAGTCCCACCAGGTGATCGCCTCGACGGCCGGGTGGGAGAAGAGCATCGTGTAGAAGCGGGCGACGTGCTCGGCCTGGTACGCTTCGCCCTCGGGCGTCGACGGCCAGTCGGCCCCGGGGCCCTTCTGCCAGGTCCGCTCGCCGGAAAGGATCGTGGTCTCGGTGAAGTGTAACGGCACGCCGAATCGCGAAAACCGCTCGCACACTTCCCAGATTTTCCCGGTCGGCCACGCCCCGCCGTGCATGTGGCTCTGGATGCCGATCACGTCGTACATCCGCTTGCCGCCGTCGTCGACCAACTGCTCGATCACCCGCTCGTACGCCGGATCGGTCCGGTAGTCGTTGATTAACAGGGTCGCGTGCGGGCCGGCCTTCCGGGCGTGCGTGAAGCACTCGCGCGTGAACTCCATTTGGCCGACATTCTTCCACATCGCGCTGTGCTTGGGCGCGCGGCGCCGGACGAATTCCTCGCGATCGAAGTGGGTGGCTTCGTTGACCACGTCCCAGCGGTCGATGAGGCCGGCGAACCGCGACACGCAATCGTCGATGCGGTCCATCTGGAGGCGGCGGATCGGCTCGAGGTCGTCGGGAAGCCAGCGGGGATCGGCCGTGTTCCAAGCCAACGGGTGCCCCTTGGTGGCGATCCCGTGCTCTTGGCACCACCGGGCAACCTGTTCGGTGTAGTCGTGTGCCGGCTCGCCTCGGCGCGGCTCGTAGCTGGCCCAGTAGAACCCCAGCGTGGCGTAGTTCAGCAAGTCCGCGAAACGCTTGCGGTAAGCGGCTTCCAGCTCTTCGTTCCCACACCGGCCCCATTTGAAGATGTTCGAGCCGAACAGGAACGCATGGCGGGTCTGCTCGACCGTGATCTTTGTCCCCGGCAAGGGCTTACCCGCCGCGTCGACCACGGAGATCGTCGCATCCGCCTTCCGATGCTTCTCGATCCGCGCCTCGGCACCGGCCAGAAGCTCGGCTTCCGACGGCTCCGCTGGCGCCGCCGCGCAGGGGAGCATCAGGAGGACGACCGCGGCCAGCAAGCTCGTCAAAACGGATACGGTGCGGGACATACTTCGTTCTCCTCGGTTTCCGAGATGGGTTTTGTCTTGAGGCCGCTCAACTTTAGCAGGGCTCCCGGGCCTGATGCAAGCGAGCGGCCAGTGGCGTGTCGCTGACGCCCGTGAGCCGACCAAGCGGCGGCTGGGCTCCAGCCGCGCCGACGAGAAGCGTTGGTCGGTGAGCGCCGGTCGGCCCTCCCAAATTCCGCCGGGTGCCACGGTCGGCTTGCCCAACCGTGTGTTCAGCACTGCTGGACAAGCGAGTAGTGGCACCCAACCGGCAGTGGTTCCCGGCCGCCGCCGGTGTTTTCGAGACCCGTATACTTGGGGGGAGATCGAGGACCTGCGGCGCCCAATAAGGGGGGATCGGAGATGTGCCCCGCATGGGGAATGGCGAGGATGCGACAATCACAGTTTTCCGTGTCAGGATTGGGCTACGAGCGGCGGAGTATAGTTGGGCGCGGATATCGCCGCGTGGTTCGTTTTCGCTTCTGGGAGGCAACTGCGATGTTTCGAGCAATCTTGCTGAGCTGCGTGATGGTCTGCGTCGTGTGTACGACAACTGATGGACAGGCGGCGTTGGTCCGCGGCCGCGATCCGGGCATCACGGGTAACGGTGACCCCCCGCAGGACGGATGGAACATCACCTACGACACCGAGACCGGGCTGTCATGGCTCGACGTGAACCTGTCTACGAACCGGTCCTACGACGATGTTCCAAGCGAGTTTGGGTCGGGCGGCCTGTTCCCGGGGTTCCGTTTCGCTGATGCTGATGACCTGTCGACTTTCTTCACCCACGCGTCACTTACCATCGGCGAGACTCGCCCACCGGATAGCGATCTACCTGCGTTCCTGGCGCTGGTCGGGATTACAGCTAGCTCACCGGCGTGGGGTGCTAACACTATCGGATTGTACGACGATACTAATGACGGGACCGATCCCGACTTGATAGGCAGCGCCGTAGTCGTTTTGAGGATGACCTATCTAGAGGAATACGGTCGGGTTGGTATAAATCCCGATGCCGGTCCCCCCGGACTGTCAGATCCCGTTCTGGGGTCATGGTTGATCCGAAGTGGCGCGCCACCTCAGGTGATTCCCGAGCCGAGTAGTTTCACGATTTTTGGCGTAGGGATAGCAGTCGGCGTGGGAATGCACTGGCTTCGCAAGCGGAGGAAGGCCAGCGGGTCGATTGGGTAGATTTGCCCAAATCACTCACCGCCCATTTCACCCGGCGGCGACGTTCTACCAGCGAACGTCTCGTCCGCGTACGCCCCGGCACCTTCAATTCCTCTATTCTGCCCGCCGGCAAGATCCACACCAACCCGAAGCGCAAGCGAGGCACGCAACGTATTCCCTCGCTACTGCCTCGCTTGCACTTCGGGTTAGTGTGACGTCGGCCAAACGGGACAACCCGAACCGCGGGCGGCATAGGAGAGACCGCTCGCTTCCGCCCGCCCGCCTGGCTGGAAGGCCGCGCCATTTCCCCGCCAAGAGAGGGCGACGGCCCGCACGAAGTGGGGAGAAGCAGCTTTCATCTCGCCTGCCGCTTGGCTATAATGGCGACCCAAGCCGGGAAGGCTTTGTCCCACCGCTGGTTCCCACCGCAACACGTTCGGATGAACAGGAGACGCCCGAACCATGAGTTCGCACACGCCCAAACGCTGCCTCCTACCCGTTGTCCTGGTGACCGGATTCGCCTTCGCGCTTCCGGCGTTGGCCTGCGGGGCGACGGCCGTGGCGGAACCCGCCCCGGGGTTCAGCTCCGGACCGCTCTTGAAGAGGTCCCTCGAAGGGCCGATGGAGGAGATCGACCAGATCGTGTTTGCGACCCGCGTGCCGGGTAGGGATCACTGGTATGTCACCTTCGGCAATTACGCCGACTATTCCGAGACGCCGGCGCAGAAGCTGGGCTTCAAGAAGGAAGACGACGTCTACTGGGGCTACGGCGAAGGGGCACGGCTGTGCCGGTTGAACCTCCGGACCGGCGAGCTCAACGTCCTTCTCGAGGACCCGAAGGGCGGGGTGCGCGATCCGCAAGTCCACTACGACGGCAAGAAGGTCCTCTTCGCGTACCGCAAAGGCGGAACGCACACCTTTCACCTCTACGAAATCAACATCGACGGCAGCGGGCTGGTGCAACTGACCGACGGCCCCGACGACGACATCGAGCCCACCTACTGCCCCGACGGCGGCATCGTCTTCTGCTCCTCCCGCTGCCGCCGTTTCGTGAACTGCTGGTACACGCGCGTGGCGACGCTCTATCGCTGCGACGCCGACGGCGGCAACCTCCGCATGGTCTCCAGCAACAACGACCACGACAACACGCCCTGGGTCCTGCCCGACGGGCGCATCCTCTACATGCGCTGGGAGTACGTCGACCGGAGCCAGGTCCACTATCACCACCTGTGGACGACCAACCCGGACGGCACCAGCCAGATGGTCTTCTTCGGCAACCTGCACGGCGGGGTGGCCATGCTCGATGCCAAACCGATCCCCGGCACGCAGAAGGTGGTGGTTTCCTATTCGCCCGGTCACGGTCGCCCGGAGCACATGGGGCCGGTGGCCGTGATCGACCCGAGCCTTGGACCGGATGAGCTCACCAGCGTACGGCTGGTCAGCAAGGAGAAGGACTGGCGGGCGCAGTGGAAAGACCCGTACGCGCTTTCCGAGGACTGTTTCCTGGTTGCGCATCCGAAGGGGATCTTCGTGATGGACGGGGAGGGCAATTCGGAGCTGGTCTACGAACTGCCGGAGGCCGACCGGCACATGCAATGCCACGAGCCGCGGCCGCTGGGGCCGCGTCCGCGCGAGCGGGTGATTCCGCCCCGGACCAAGCTCCAGAAATCGACCGCCCGGCTGGTCCTGGAAGACGTCTACTACGGCCGGAGGACGCGGGGTCTCGAGAAGGGGTCGGTGAAGAAGCTCTTGGTGCTGAAGCAGCTTCCCAAGCCGGTCAACTTCTCCGGGGGCATGCAGCCGTTGACCATCGGCGGCACGTTCACCATGTCCGAGCTGGTGGGCGAGGTGCCCGTCTACGAGGACGGCTCGGCCTACATGGAGCTGCCGGCGCTTCAGTCGCTCTTCTTCATCGCGCTGGATGCCGACGACAAGCCGATCAAGCGGATGCACAGTTTCGCGGTGCTTCAGCCGGGCGAGACGACCAGTTGCGTCGGTTGCCACGAGCACCGGGTCCAGACGCCGCACGAGATCAGCACCGACCTGGTGGCCCTGCGCCTTCCGCCCACGCCGGTCCGCACAATCGCCGGCGTGCCCACCGTGTTCGACTTCCCCCGCGACGTCCAGCCGATCCTCGACAAGCACTGCGTCCAGTGCCACTGCCCGGAGCGTCGCGACGGCAAGGTCGATCTGACGGGCGACCGGACGGCCATGTACAGCATGGCCTACTGGACGATGCAGACGCGGGGCCTCGTCTCCGACGGCCGCAACCAACCGGAAAGCGACTACGGGCCGTACCGGATCGGCAGCGCGGCCAGCCGGCTGATGACCTTCCTCGCAGGCAGCCACTACGACGCCAAGCTCTCCGAGCAGGAAGTGAAGACGATCCGGCTGTGGATCGAGACCAGCGCCACGTACCCCGGCACGTACGCGTCGCTGGGGTGCGGCTCCTATCAGGTCGGCCTGCCGTGGGGTCCGATCATGAATCGCTGCGGCGGTTGTCACGTGCGCGAGGCCGTCGACGAGAAAGGGAACAAGCGTAAGGTGCCCCACTTCGCCGGAGGCTGGGGGAGCCAGCTCGAACCGCTCAGCAATCTCTCTCGCCCGGAGAAGTCGTACCTGCTTCTAGCGCCGTTGGTCAAAGAGGCCGGCGGGCTCGGATTGTGCAAGGAAAACGTGTTTGAGGATACGGAAGACCCGCTCTACCAGCAGATGCTGGCCGCGGTCCACGACGCCCACAACCGCCTTGCGGAGGGCAAGCGGTTCGACATGCCCGGCTTCCGCCCCAACCAGCACTACCTCCGCGAGATGCAGCGGTTCGGGTTCCTGCCCAAGGACCTCGGGCCGGACGATCCGGTCGACTGCTACGCGGTGGACCGGGCGTACTGGGACTCGTTCGTGTATCCCTCCGAGTCCACGATTTCGGGCGGCTCCGGCGGCGGTTCCTGACGCGTCCACTCGGGGTACGGCCGAGACGAAGAATCGGCGTAGGACCGGTTACCAGTCCTCCGTCTCCACGTCCAGCGCGCCCTCGTCGAGCATCGCCGTGGCCCGCTTGTCGAGCAACCGGCGCCTGTGACGCTGCTGGGGCGTGAGCTTGTCGTCGGCGAGCTTGGCGAGGACCCGCCGGGCCTGACCGGGCCGCTCGTCATGCACCAGCAGCACCTCGGCCAGCTTCAGCCGGACCGCCGCGGCCTGGTCGCGGTAGGTACGGAGATAGTCGACCATGAGGGCGACGGCATCGGCGTGGCGCCGCGTGCGAAGGCAGCCCTGGATGAGGCGCCTGAGGTCGGGCTCGGGCAGACGCCAGTCGGGCAGCGAGGCGGCCATCCTGCGGTGGACCGTCAGCGCCAGCTCGAAGCGTCCCTCGGCGAGGATCTCGTGGATCTCCTGGAGCACCTCCTCGCGCGACTTGGGAGTCGGGCCGGGCTCGAGCGCCTCGAGCTCCTCGGGCGACATGGTATTCCGTCCCGCCCACACGGAGAAGACGTCCCAGTTCTCGCAATCAACCCAGTCTTGGCGGAGCATCACCACGCCGACCACGGCCCCCAGCGCAAGCCCCATCAGGTGCACCGCCTCGCTGCCGAGCGTCAGCCCGCTCACGACCATGATCAGAATCTGGATCACCATGTAGATCACGGCGAAAATCCAGATGCGGATTTCGAAGAAGAACAGTCGGAACCAGAGTATCGTGAAGCAGCTCACTTCGTTTTCGGGGGCCCAGACGAGGCCGATGGCCATCAGGCCGTAGACGATTCCCGAAGCGCCGAGTCCGTAGTTCTCGGCCATGCCCAGCGAGAGGATCTGCCAGATGGCGAGCGCCACCACGCCCACCCCGAGGTAGATTCCCAGGAACCATCCCCAGCCGACCTTGCCTTCGACGATCAGGCCGAACGTCCACAGGCCGAGCATGTTGCCTGCCAGGTGGAGCAGGTTGGCGTGGAGGAAGTTGGCCGTCAGCCACTGCCAGGGGTAGATGCCCCGACCGAGGTGCAGGAGGTACGGCATGACCGCCTCGACGTCCTCGGCCGACTCCAGGGCGACCATCATGGCGACGAACGCGACCACGTTCACCACGATCAGCCCGACGGTCGCGGCGGGCCAGTGATAGATCGGCGCGTCGGTGCTGTAGGGAAGGAACATCGCTCGGCTCCGCGGCCGCCGTTGCGTTCCGCCCTGGCGTCGAAGCCGTTCCGGCGACCCCGCCCGTCGAGGCTCCAGGCTTCGCCGGACGGCCAACGCCCGAGGCATCGTCCCGAGTGTATCAGCGACCGGGGGGTAGTCAACCGACTCGCCGGGCAGGTCGTGGTACCGTTCGGCCAGTCTTCCGTGTGCCCGACTAACCCAAGACCTTTTCGAGTCCCATGGATACTCCCAACCCCACGATCAGCCCACAGCCAATCCACGCGATGAGCTTCAGACCGGGCCACAAATCCTCTCCAAAGTCGTCCAAAACCGCTGCGACGTTGCTTTTGAAGACGACGTCGAGGCAATCCTGGAGGCCCTCAAGGTCCCTGAAGAATGGCTTGACCAGGAGAGCGAGGGTCACAAATCCCGCGAGAACAGCGACGGAGACGGCCACGATCCACCTCGTTTCCGGCGAAGGGTCATCCCTTCCTCCCAAGCGCTATTCGCCCGCCGCGGTCCCATCTTCGAGTCGAGCGCCCTCCGATGAGATCCCTTGGGCCGCACCCCCTCTGCACAGGGGGGCCTCATGGGCGGCTCGGGCCATGCATGCCTTGCACTGTCCGCGTGCGTACCCCTTTCGGGTAGTGTCCTAATTCTGTGTTTCTGGCCTCAGGACCGCCTCAAATAGCTCGTCAAAACTCCGGACGTGCCCGGCCAGCCCCGCCATCATGGCAGCCGTCGGCCGCTTCTTTCCGCTCTTGCCAGGCTTCCGGGTCTGCCAGCAGAAGTTGTACGAGGCCGCGAACATCGCGAAGGCCGCTTCCAGGTTCTCCAACTTCTTGGAGAAGCAGAGGGTGAGGCGGTTCAGTCGCTTCAGGAACAGCCGTTGAGTGCCGTTCAGGCGTTCCACATGGGACGTGCATATCGTCCATCGCTCGTCTTCCCGCATGTTCTGGCGCGGGGTACGCTGCGTCCCAACCATCTCCGAGGGAGTGTAGATGATGCTGGCGTTTCTGTAGTCCTTGACGATCGTCCCGAACTTGGAGTAGGGCCCGAAGGCTAGGTCGACCGCGTCGGGATAGGCCGGGAAGCCGTCAGTGCTGATCTGGACCACATAGCGGTACTCGCCTGTTTGGAAGGCGTGGGCATCACTGGCGTGGGGGTTGGGCAGCGTGAGCCGGCTAGCCACATCGAGCATGAACCGTCTGGCGTTGTCGCCCGATCGCTTACCAACTCGGAAGGAAGGCATTAGCTTGGTTGTCTGATCCACGCACGTCCACAAGTAGATGTCGCCCATGTCATGGCAAGTGGCCCGCTCTTCTACAGTCAGCTTGTCCTGTTTCTTGTAGACGAATGTCCACTGCTCATCGAATTCCAGGTGTGTCAACTTCAAGCCGCGCATGCGCCGATCCAGGAACTCCATACACGCCCGGCCGAAGTAGACCATGAGACGGCAAATGGTGTCCCGGTGGAGCCCGGTAAGCCGCTCGGTGGAGCGGATCGAATTGCCCTCCACCAGCATTCGCAGGGCCAACTTGGCGTCAGCAACAGGAACCCGGATGTTCCCAAGGGGCTTGGGGCGGCTCTCGGACCATGTTTTGCCGCAATCTAGGCAGCGGAACCGCTGGTTGCCGTTACGGTCTCTGCCGTGCCGCTTGGTTCTCTCGTGCCGACATGCTGGGGCGATCATCGCGATTCGTCCTTCTCTTTGCGGCCGAATCGCGGTAGAATTCAGGTGTAACCCGCGAATTCTGGGCGATCCCGCCTAGGTTTGCAGCCCGGCCTCGGTTGCCGCCGATGCCGGGTTTTTTCGTGCTTGTGTCCATTTCCAATCTCCGCCTTTATTGTACACACAGAAACCAACGAGTCAAGCTCCAAATTCCATTTGACGAGAATATTTCTGTGTGTACAATGCTGGCATGAGAAAACCGCCAGGAAGACCACCGAAACCGGAAGCCGAACGGCTCGCCGAACGTATCGACATTCGGATCACTTCGGCCGAGAAGGCAGACTTCGAGATTGCCTCCAAGCTGGCTGAATTGTCGCTTTCCGAATGGATGCGCGCACGTCTGAAAACAGCCGCGCGGCGAGAAATCCGGAAGTCCGCCAAGCAGTAGCGGAGAGAGGGGGTTACGATCCCATCCGTGCGCAGACGGACCCCTCCGTCAGCTTATAAGGCTGGTGCGCCACCAAGACGCGGGCCGCTCTCCAGACTAGAAGGCGGCCACGCAATGCAGAGCATAGGGGTGGGGGTAGGACATACACAACGAGACATGTTAGCCCTCATCCAGGTTCGCCTCTTCCTCTTCTTCTGGCAATACGCCAATATGCCTCAAATAATCGTTCCTGGACTTCGGACACCATGCAAGGTCTTTGGCAAAATGGGGGCCAACGCCTAGCTCCCGGGGGATGTGGTCGTGGCCCTTATTCCTCTGTGACGACCTCCGAATTCCGAAAGATGCGACCAGTCGATCACCATGGAACACCCCGAACCGATCGTGCTCATCAGATCTGGTAGTAATCGACTCCGCTTGGAGCTTGTCCACGATTGCCCGCGCGAGTTCTAACGTGATCTGATTACGGCTTCTGCGGGGCACTATACGATTCGTCGGATTAGGGATTGCAGAACTGCTAATTGCCGCTTCGGGCGATCTCCAAGTCGCGCCGGTGGCATCTTCTCCAACATATCGAACTGCGCAAGTAGTTGATCTTTCAAACACAAGACAGCATCGCCGATTGTAACACCTGATGCCGCGATGTCTGCATCGACGAACGTTGCGAGATACTCACAATCCTCGTCTTCTTCAATCACGACGGGCTCAACGATTACGAAGAAAGTCCGAACGGGCTCAAAAGGCTCTGGCGCGAAAGTATTGATAGGCACCATAATTGGTTCTGGCAGCTCTTCCAGTTGGGCGATTCGCTGTTCCAGCCGGTCTATCCGCGAAGTCTCGGACTGTTTGATTGTGCCTTCCAAGTGTTGGAGCGCTACTCGGAAATCCTCGCTCCAGTCCTCCGCCACAAAGCCGCGCGATTGGCCCAGCGTGACTGTCTCCAAGAGTCCTGCATCTCTAAGTAGTGGACAAACGTCGCATGGCCACTCCTCACGATGGGCCCGAAACCGTTCCCATGGGATCGCAATGTCTTCTTGTGTTGGTGCTCTAGTCATTTCTCGCCCTGCGGTACAAAGACTTGAAATGCGGAATCAACAACGCCTAGACACCTATCAAGATAATCGTCGCCAAACGTGAAAGTCCTTTCTGCTTCTAGCTGCACGCGCACCTCACCCTCACTGCTCCCAAGCCGCCAGCGTATAGTCTCTATTGGTGCGCCTGTCACGGACAAAATGCCGCCCGTCGTCCTTATTGATACATCTCCGACTGTCGTGCTTTCCGCAATCATTGACCGAATGAATGGCGGGAGTCTATTCTGATGGGCGAAGTACACCCCAATGATATTCACAGTTATTTCGCATCCGGTGAACCGGCTGAATGCTCTTCTCACGTCGGCTATCTTATGAGTGGGCCGGGGCCGCCGAACACCCCCGGGGAGACGCCTAGAAAGAGGCTTCTGTCCGGCTGCGTCAATATGCACGTGCTTACCAGTCCGTCCCCCAAGCATCACATGCACGTAGCCAGTGTAGCCCGACCGCCGATATCGGGCCTCGAAAGTCTCTTGCTTACGCAACCATTTGTGTATGGACGTATCGTCCGTTTCTAACTGGCCACAGGCAGTCAGCAATAGGCACTCACTGTCGGCGAAAGATGGAAATTGGAAGCTCATGCAGCCAACAGGCCCGGGGATGCAACTGAAGCGCAAAAAGAAGGCCGCTGCACATCCACAACGGCCTGTGGTAGCTCCGTTTCGGACCGCGCACCACGCCTTCCATGCAGTGCCATCGGCAGGGCGGCCTCGTCACTTGCGGCATTCCCTCAAGAAAACCCGACAATATACCGCGGTTGGCCATTCGCGTCAATAGCAATTTGTGTCACATTTGTATTGTACCAGACGTGCGGCCTAAGTCAAGGTCTACCCGACACTTACCGCCAATTTACTGGAACAGCACTGGGAAAAGGACTTACGGCGACAAGCAATACATTAGTGGGGCGGTAACTTAGCGTCAAGATGAATTTCTGGCCGGTTCATCGTCGAAGAGCACCAAGCACGATACCACCTGCAAGAGGGGCATCTGGGTTTCAGGAAGCCACATCACCCAGAATGATCTGAGAGACGGGGCCGCGATGTCGGCGAGCACCCCAGCAACACACTCTACGGACACTACCCCCTTTCGCTCTCGCTGGCACCGGGTCTATCGATGTGGTAGGATGCGTGCCTTCGTCGTCTCGGAGCCCGGCCTGGCATGGGGTTGCGGCGTCTGAGGCAACGCCTTCCGCGTTATCCCGCCATACCGGGGCAGACATTCCCTCTCCCGGCATCGATCCGGCCGGGGCCCCGCGAAGTGTCTCAGGTTGTCGAAGCACTGGTACGTAGTAGGACTGAGGAGAACTGAATGAACAGCGACGGCGCGACGGCGGCAGCACCCGTGAAGAACCTCGGATGGCAGGTGACCTTTGCCGGGCTGGGAGTCAACCTGGCCTTGGGAATCCTCTACACCTGGAGCGTCATCAGCAAAGGCATCCCGGACGAGTGGCACTGGAGCGAGGCGGGCAAGTCTTGGCCGTATGCGATCGCCTGCCTCGTGTTCTGCCTGGTGATGGTGCCGGCAGGGCGAATGCAGGACAAGCTCGGGCCTCGGCTGGTCGCCAGCATCGGCGGAATCCTGGTCGGCCTGGGCTTCATCCTGGCGAGTATGACCACGTCGTCGGTGGGGTACATGCTGGGGTTCGGTCTTCTCGCCGGAGCCGGGATCGGGTTTGCGTACGCGTCGGCGACTCCGCCCGCGGTCAAGTGGTTCCCCGCGGCACGCACCGGGCTGATTGCCGGGTTGGTCGTCTCCGGTTTCGGTCTGGCTTCGGTGTACGCGGCACCCCTGGCCCGCTGGCTGATCCACGACTTCGGCGTCCCCACCATGGCTTTCACGTTGGGAATCGCGTTTCTGGTCATCGTGGTCGCTCTGGCCCAGTTTCTCATCCCACCCCCCAAGGGCTTCAAGCCCGAGGGCGCGGCTTCGGCAACTGCACCGTCCTCCGCGGCCGGTGCCGGCAAGGAGGATTTCACGCCGAAGGAGATGCTCGGTACGTCTCAGTTCTACGTGCTGTGGTTCCTGTATGCTTGCGGGGCCGGCGCCGGATTGATGGTGATCAGCAAGCTCGCGAAGATCGGCGAGTTGCAGGCCAACATCGAGAACGGCGCGATCCTGGTCGTGGCCATGGCGATCGGCAACGGGGCCGGCCGGATCGTGGCAGGCATGGCTTCCGACAAGCTCGGCCGCCGACAGACCATGTTCGGCTGCTTCCTTCTCCAGGCCATTCTCATTTTCCTCCTTTCGATTACCAAGGAGGGGACGATTCTGGCGAGCGTTCCGGTGCTCTGCGTGATCTCCGCGTTGATCGGCGCCAACTACGGTGCGAATCTCTCGTTGTTCCCCTCGGTGACCAAGGACTACTACGGCCTGAAGAACTTCGGCGTCAACTACGGCCTGGTCTTCACGGCCTGGGGCGTCGGCGGTTTCATGCTGGCGCTGGGAGCGGGCAAGCTGTACGACGCGTTCCAGACCTTCGCCATCGCCTACTACGGGGCAATCGGACTCCTCGTGCTGGCCGCGATCTGCACGTTTGCCGTCAAGCAGCCGCATCGGGTCAGCGAGCGAGAACCGGCCGCTGAGCCTGCGGTGGAGACGACATAGGCACGGCTGACTTCGAGAGCGGGGCCGGGCTGGGAAGTGGACCATGCGCAAGGGCTGCCGGCTGCGCGCTTCCCCTCGGCATGCCTATGGACGGGTTCGCTCCAACAGCACGATCTTGTAGATGTGCGTTCCCGTCAGTGTGAAACGGACGGTGCCGTCGGCGACCGTGCACTCGACGGTCTGCGGCTCGGCGTCGGGATCGTAGCAGGTGGCTTTGGCCGCTTTCCATGCGGCGGGGACGGGCAACTCGATCGGTGTCGGTTCCACGTCGAGCACCTGCCGGGCTTCGTCGAGCAGGCAGACGTTGTAGTTGACCGCGTGCAGCGCCCGTCGATCACCCTGGCCGTAGACGGCAAAGCGGAGGTTTCGCGCGAGGCCGTCGGTGGGGGCGATCATCGGCGTGGGCACGGTCGGCTCATCCCCGTCCCATAGCGAGATCTTCCCTTCGCCGAAATCCAGGACCGGCTGCTCCTTCCCCAAGCCGGTCAATTCCGAGACCGGCTTGCCGTTGAGCGTGATCGCCTCGCCGGCAAACACGAGGCAGCCGCCCTGCTTCGTCCACGCGTGGAGCGCCTCCGACTGGGCAGCCGTCATCTCATACGCGGCCGACGGAAGGTAGATCACGCGAAAACCGGACAGCTCCTCGGCCGTGTCGGGCAGGTTGGCGTCGACCAGGGCGACCAGCGGCCGGTGCGTTCGCGCCAGGTGGTCGTGGATCGTGGGCCGACCGTACGGGCGGACGTGCGAAAACGGGTTGCCGCCCCAATACGCGTAGAGGACGGCGGCCGGCGCCGTCTGCTTCCAGCCGTCGAACAGCTCGGGGTGGGCCTTGAAGAACGCGCGATACTTGGCCTGCGGCTCGCCCTTGGAGGAGAATCCGCCCCCGCCGCTGAACGCCGCCATCTCGGCCAGGGCCAGCTCCTGGACGTTCTCGCGGCCGGAGCGCGTCGCCTCGTAGCCCAGGCAGATGCTCCGGGCGTGCATCTGCTGGGCGAACTGGAGCATGGCCTGATGGCTGCGGACCATCTGGTCGCGCACCAGCCGGGCCAAGTGCGTGTTCGACGTGCCGCCGTCGACGTAGTGGAACCCGAAGTGGACGGCGTACGAGCCCGGGCGCTGCGGCGTCCACGCGGCCCGGAGCGTTGCCGGGGGGCGTTTGCCCTGTCCGGACGGTCCGGGCGCTCCCAACGCCAGGCGCGGCTCCATCGGCAACCGGACCTCGTCGCCGCCTTCCGCCGCGTGCAGCACGAGCACGAAGTCGTCGGCCGTGTCGTTGTCGCGATCGCTCCCGCCGACAGTGATCACTTTGACCTCCAACTCCACGGCCCGGCCGACCTGGGCCTTCGACGGGACGGAGACGTCGGCCACCAGCTCGATCCGCGTCGCCGGATCGGTTACCTCGTAGCGATGCGTGATCCGCTTCGGCTCGACGGGCTCGGACGAAACGGCGATCGCGATCTCGTCCGTGGCAGGCGGCTCGCCGGCCGCCAGGATGCCCGGCGAATAGGTGCTCTCGAACATCAGCCGGTCGCACTGGCCGCCGGTGGTGAGGCACTCCGGGATCGAGTTGCCGTTGGGAAAGATCGTGAAGCCGGGCTTCACCTCGCGGCCCAACCGGCGGAGCATGGCCAGGTGGTCGCTCGTGCGCAGCAGCCGGAACCGGCGGACCAGCTCGTCCGGCACGTTCGCCGAGTCGAGCTCGAGCTTATCGATATCGAGGCCCTCGGCCCGGCGCGCGAGCCAGTCGAGGTCGCCGCTGTTCGAGAGGAACTCGCGGAACGCCTTTTTGCAGTATCGGCAGTAGCACGGGTCGGGGTGGCAGTTGTCCACGAAGCAGCCGTCGTAGCCCACCTCGGCCACCATGCGGATCAGCCGGCGGTGCCACTCGGCCCAGTCGGGATGGTTCGTGCAGGCACGATAGCGATGCAACGGGGCGTAGTAGTCGGGCGAATAGCCGCCGCACGAGCCGCCCACGAACTTGCCGTTCACGTCGACCACGAGCCAGTCGAACGGGTCGTGAGGCGGCTTGGGCCCGGCCCACTTGGCGTACGTCTCCCACTTGTCGTAGAATCCCCAGAAGCCGAGCCGCTTCTCGTGGTCGCCGGCAAGCGTGTGATAGGAGATGTAGGGCGTGATCTCGCGAATCCCGATGGCGTGGTAGCGATCGAGCGTTTGGCGGATGGTCTCGATCCGCTCGGCCAGGGCCTCGGGCGAGAGCAAGGCGATGTTCTCCCAACTCAGCGTATGCCCCGGCCCGCCCGTGTACTGGTTCTCGCCCTGGTAGAGCCGGATCGGTCCCCAGTGGTGGATGATCGGGACGGCCTTGCCCACGTGGAGCAAGTCGGGCGGTGAGCCCTTGAACTGCTCGATGTACTCCGCGGTCTTGAAGTAGTCGCCGCTGTAGTTGATCGTGTAGACGATCGGCGGCGTGGTGGTCGGAACGACCGGATCGCGCTCGGCGGCCGCCGCGGTGACGAGGCAGGCCGAGGCGACCCAGAAGGCGGTCCCTAGAGTGTGCGTGTGCATGGAGGTCCCCCTTTGAGCGTGGATGATCACGTGGGTCTGGCTCCGCTTGGCCGCCGTAGACTCCCGGCCGCACTCCGCGCGAGTCGCATCGCTGTGCACGGGTCACGCGCTGTGCGCGGGTCTCCTGCCCCCGCACAGACAAGGCGAGGTCGGGAGACCTCCGCCGAGCGCGGCCAGTCGGTTCTTGGCCAAACCCGCCCGTGATTCTACAGCACCCACTGGAGGCCCGCCAGCACGACCTCGCCCTTGCGCCGACGACCGCATTGAGCCACGTAGCCGTCGTTTTCGATCATCAGGACCGAGTAGACTTGCAGATGGGCGGTCCAATGATAGACGGCCTTCAAGATCCCGCGTCGGTTGGTGATATCGTGTTGCGGGTGGCCCAGCTCTTGGGGATAGAATTCGCCGTAATTGAGGCAGCCCTCCCAGCGGTCGCCCTCGAAGCCCAGATTGACGTAATACCCGATGCCCGTGATGGGCTCGAACGGCCGGTAGTTCAGGTCGCGGTAGTAGATGCTGCGACCCCACGTGATATCCAGCGGATCGAAGTCGGGTCGGCGGAATCCGTATTCGTCGTAGATCGCCTCTCCCGAGAGGGTGAAGTGCCCTCGTCGGACCATCCCGTCCATGCCCACGTGGTTGTTGAAGACCTTCTGCTCGTCCGAGCCGATTCCATCCTGCCATTTGACCGACGCCCCCAGACACCATTTCTCCCCCTCGATTCCCACGCGGGAAATGAGCGCCTTGGAAGAGTTCGCGTCGCGGTCTTCTCCGCCGTTGACCAAGGCGACGTCGGCCACCAGCCAGCCGGGCTGGTAGCGAACCAGCGCACCCGTCTCCCGCCATAGGATCGACTCGGTGCGAAGGAAGGGCGCGTCGAGCCGCGCGTTGGCCAGAAGCGGGAAATGCGCGCGGCCGAAGGGCGTGGCCATCTTGCCCACGGCCACAAGCAGGTTGTTGCGTCGGACGCTCAGCAGGAGCTGCGAGATCTCGATCGTGTCGACCTCGAAGTTGCCTTGGTACGAGGCGAGCTCGGGCGTAACGGCCAGGACGTTCCGATCGAACGGCTGGTTGAGATAGAACTCCCCCTCGACGGCCGTCTCCCAGCCTTCGCAAGAGTACTTGATTGCGGGGGCCACGACCGCCTCGACACCGAACGTCCCCTCAAGGCCGCTCCATTGGATCCGTTGGTCGTTCAGGTAGTAGCCCCGCGCGAGGCAGTCCAGCCAGAACAGATCAGACAGCCCCGGGCGGCAGCGCGACGATGCCCCGAGCACGTCGCTCGGAAAACAGGCCTCGGCAACCGGGGGCAGACGCGTCACCTGTCCCTCGGCGGCAAGCCCGGGGCAGGCGGCGTCCGCGGGCACGGCAAGCTCGCCGGACCCGGCGTAACCGAACTGAGCCAGGGCGGCCCGTGCCGGCAAGAGCGCGACGGCGGCGTGTCCCAACGCGAAAACGACGATCGCGACACGGAATCGGCGCTTCCGGTCTCGCTCCCGCCGCGTGGCCTCCTCGGTCCCCACGACCGGTTGAGCCACCTCGGGCGACTCTTCCCGGCGTGGCCGCGGCGGAGCGGGATCACTGTGCACGTTCTCGGTTCCTCAGGGCTCGCGCTTCGCCCGGCCGACCAGATCACGTCTCCGTGGGGCCTTCGGATTCGGCTTGGGCCGTTTGAGGAGAGTATTCCTGATGTGCCGTCTGTAACGGAAACGCCAACTTGATTATCGACGAATAGCACACGCCGGTTTAGGGGGTCGGGGACACACCGAACGGTTGATGCGACCGTCAAACATGAGGCAAACTGTGCGCTCGACTCAGGCAGAATCAACGCCCCAAACTTCCCAGTTCCCCAGACGACAAAGGCCCATCTACTGGATCCCGCCGTTCATCGCCGACACGTTCGAGCAGGCTCGGGCAACGACCAGCACGGTGATCAAGATCCGAGACGAGACCACCGGCGAAGACCGCGCGCTCACCTCTTGGGACGAAGTGCCCGACGAGATCAAGGAGAGAATCCCGCCCGAAATGCGCCGGGGGATGGCCGCGAGGGCGGAAGGCGCCGCACAGGAGGAAGTACCCGCTGAGGTAGGCCCGGGAGGCGTGGTCGTCGAACCTACGACAACCTCGAACGTGCTCGATATCCAGATCAACGACGTTCGTTTTGGCAGCCAGCGCGTTCCGGCGGGTCCCCGCCAACTTCGCCGGTTGCCATCGCGGCGTGCATCGTGGTGCTAGACTTGGATGTCGTCGCCGGTAACACTTCCTGATGCCGACGATTTCGAGAAGGCGGCGACGGCCGCGGTGGCTCCGGTCACCGCGGCCTTTTCTTTTCTTCCGGACCGGCTGTTGTCGGGACCGCCCAGGTCTCGCGCCGACGCCTCGCCTGCGCCGGCATGCCTGTCGCTTCGCGGAAGAAGCCGCCTCTGCCCCTCTGGCGAGGCATGTCGTTGCCCTCCCGGTGCTCCCCAAGCTAAGATTAAGACGTTCGCCGAGGACCTGTCATGCCGGTTTCCCTCACAAAATTCGCCGAAAACCTCGTCCGAAGCGGCCTCTTCTCGGCGGCGGAGCTGTCGGACTACCAGAAGAGCGTTCCCCCGGAGAGGCGGCCCAAGAATGCTCAAGGCCTCGCCCGGGAGCTCATCCAGGCCGGCAGGCTCACCAAGTACCAGGCGGCGGCGGTCTACCAGGGGAAGACGAAGAGCTTGGTGTTCGGCGAGTACACGGTGTTGGAGTTGATCGGGCAGGGCGGGATGGGCCAGGTGTTCAAGGCCCGGCACCGCACCATGCAGCGGATCGTGGCCCTCAAGGTCCTCCCCCGCAGGGGGATGCAGTCGCCCTCGGCGGTCAAGCGGTTCGAGCGGGAAGTCCGAGCGGCGGCGAGGCTCATGCACCCCAACATCGTCACCGCCTATGACGCCGGAGAGCAGGAGGGCATCCATTACCTGGTGATGGAGTACGTGAACGGCATGGATCTGGCCGCGATTCTCGCCGAACAGGGGCCGCTCGCCGTCGCGCAGGCCATCGACTACACGGCTCAAGCGGCCAAGGGACTGGCGTACGCTCACTCCGAAGGCATCGTCCACCGCGACATCAAGCCGGGCAACCTGCTGGTGGACGAGAAGGGCACGGTCAAGATCCTCGACATGGGCTTGGCGCGGATGGCTTCCGCCGGCGGGCGCGTCGGCTCCGAAGAGTCAGAAAGTCTGACGACCAGCGGCCAGGTGATGGGCACCTGCGACTACATGGCCCCGGAGCAGGCCGAAGACACGCACCGCGCCGACCACCGCGCCGACGTCTACTCCCTCGGATGCACGCTCTACCGGCTGTTGACCGCCAGGAAGCCGTACGAGGGCGACACGATGATCAAGATCCTTCTGTCCCATCGCGAAGCCCCGATTCCCTCGCTCTCGGCGGCCCGGCCCGACGTTCCGGCAAGCCTCGACGCGGTCTGTCAGAAGATGATGGCCAAGACGCCGGAAGAGCGCTACCAGTCGATGTCCGAGGTGATCGACGCGCTCTCAGCGTGCGTCACAACCAGAGAACCGGTCCCCCCGCCCGTGGTTGTCGGGGCTTCCCGCGACAGCGCGTTGACCTCGTTTCTCCAACAGCTTTCCGAGGACCCGGCGGTCGGGCGACCGAAGCCGACGCGGTACGGGGAAGAGACGTTCAGGTCCCAGGTCGGCCAAGAGACGAGCCGGGCGATCTGGCGGAGACTGGTCCCGTTGGAGCGGCCCAACATGATGTTGTACGGGGGCATCGCCGCCGGCGTTGTTGCGTTGGTGGTGGTCCTGGGTCTGCTGTTCGCCTCTCTCGGCGGCGGGAAACGGAACGGCGACGAGACAGCCGCTCGCGGAGGAGACGGTCCGTCGGCGCTCGCTCCTCTGGAAGCCGAGGACGCAAGTGAGCACCAGAAGGCATGGGCGGAGCAACTCGATCTGCCCGCGCAGATGACTAACTCCATCGGGATGAAGCTGGTCCTCATCCCGCCGGGCGAGTTCGACATGGGGTCGAGCCGGGCGGAGATCGACCAACTGCTCGAAGAGGCCCGGGACCGGAGTCTCAGCCGGGGATACATCAGCCGGCTTTCCAACGAAGGCCCGCAGCATCGCGTCAAGGTCACCAGCCCCTACTACCTGGGCGCCTGCGAGGTGACGCAAGCCGAGTACCAGCGCGTGGTGGGCGTCAATTCCAGCCACTTTTCGGCCCAAGGCGTGGGCAAGGGCGAAGTTGCCGGGCGCGATACGAGCCGCTATCCCGCGGAGTGCATCTCGTGGGAGGCCGCGCAGGGGTTCTGCCGGGAGCTTTCCGATTTGCCGGAGGAGCAGTCCGCAGGGAGGGTGTACCGGCTGCCCACCGAGGCGGAGTGGGAGTATGCCTGCCGTGCCGGGACGACCACGCGGTACGCTTTCGGAGACGACGCGGCAAACCTGGGGGACTACGCGTGGGTCTGCGAGAACGCGGGGGGCATCACCCATCCGGTCGGACAGAAGAAGCCGAACCGCTGGGGGCTGTTCGACGTGCACGGGAACGTGCTGGAATGGTGCGAGGACTGGTTCGACAAGGACTACTACGAGCGGTCGCCATCGGAAGACCCGGCAGGCCGGGCCGGGAACGAGTTCCGCGTGCTCCGCGGCGGTTCTTGGGTCAGCCCGGACGTGGACAGCACCCGCTCGGCGTGCCGCGACTATTTCGCCCCCCATTTCCGCGCCCGCTACATCGGCTTTCGCGTCGTCTGCGTGATCGAAGCGGGGGCGGAGGACGGCGGGGGCCAGCGAGCGGCGAGCCGACCCTGAATGCGATCACTGCGAGCCCCGCCGACGTGATCGAGGGCTCAATCTTCGTACGATAGACCGTAGGAATACCAGTACGGCTCGAAGGAGCCTTCCTCGTCGGGCCGCGTGCCCGGCCGGGAGAAAGGCGGAACAACCCGCCCGCCACCACCGTACGGACTTGCACGGAGGGCCATCTGCCGATGCACTGCGCCAGCGGCGCCGAAACGCTGATCGAAACACGCGATCTTGCGCGCGAGTACCGGGTCGGCTCGTCGACGGTTCGCGCCCTCGACGGGCTCGATCTCACGGTCCGCCGTGGCGAGTTCCTGGCCGTGGTCGGCGTGAGCGGCTCGGGCAAGTCGACCCTGCTGCACCTCTTGGGCGGGCTGGACACGCCGACCTCGGGAAGCGTCCGCGTCGAAGGGCGCGACCTCGCCTCGTTCCGCAAGTCGGAGCGGACGATCTATCGTCGCACCATGGTGGGGTTCGTGTTCCAGTCCTACTACCTGGTATCGAGCATGACCGCGGAGGAAAACGTCGCGCTGGCGCTCACGTTTCAGGGGACCTTCGGGGAAACACGGCGGAGCAAGGCCGCGGAGGCGATCCGCCGCGTCGGGCTCGAACGCCGAGCCGATCACCGGCCCAACCAGCTCAGCGGCGGCGAGCAACAGCGGGTCGCGATCGCCCGGGCGATCGTCCACACCCCTCCCTTGCTTCTTGCCGACGAGCCGACCGGCAACCTCGATCGCGCGACGGCCGGGGAGATGATGTCGCTGGTCCGCCGGATCCACGAGGAGCTGGGCACGACGGTAGTCATGGTGACCCACGACGAAGAGACGGCGTCCCGGGCTGCGGATCGCATGGTGCGGCTCCGCGACGGCCGACTGGTGGACGCGGGGGCCTCCACACCATGAGAATCTGGATGATCGTCCGTCTGGCCCTGGGAGGGCTCCGCCGCACGCCGCTCCGCGTCGTCCTCACGTCGCTCGGCGTGACCATTGCCAGCGGCGCGATCGTCTCCATGGTCGGGTTCGCCCTCGGGCTTCAAGCGCAGGCCGAAGCCCCGTTTGAGAAGCTGGGGCTTCTGAACAATATCGAGGTGACGCCCAAAGGGCTCGAGTTCGCCCACCACCCACACGACCCGGACGACGCTCCTCCCCCCGACGACGCCCCCGCGCCCGACGACGCCCCCGCGCCGGACGACGCCCCCGCGCTGGACGACGCGGCGATGGAACGGATGGAGGCCATTCCGGGCGTCGTGCTCACGTATCCCGATTTCCGCGCCACCGGCATCAAGCTGATCCACGGCGAGCGGCGCGAGGGCGCCACGGCCATCGGTTTCCCTCGCGAGGCGTCGCTTCTGGGGTTTGTCCGCGACATGCTGGTCGCCGGCGACTTCTTCAGCGTAAGCGACGCGCCGGAGGTCATCCTCAGCGAGCAGCTCGCCCGGAAGGTCGGATTCGAGTCGCCGGAGAAGGCGCTCGGGGCGATCGTCACCCTGGAGGCGACCGGCCTCTCCCCGGAAGAAGCGGAGACGTTCCGCTTCGAGCGCAAGGAGCTGAAGGTCAAAGTGGTCGGCGTCTATTCCGTGCCGCGCATGGGCCCGCGCATGGTGAGTAGTAGCGTCGTGCTGCCGGTGGAGCTGATGAAGCAGATTCCAGGGATCCAGTTCACGCCGGCCCTGGCGAGCCTCCGTGCCGGGAGAACGGCGGCCGGCGCGGGCTACCAGCGGGTGACCGTGCGCGTGCGGCACCCCTCGGATCTCGCCTCGGTCGAGCAGAAGATCCGCGACATGGGCTTCAAGACCCGCACGCTTCTGAGCCAGTTGGAGGAGATGCGGACGTTCTTCGTCTTCATCGACGTGCTGCTCGCCTCGGTGGGGACCGTGGCCTTGGTCGTGGCCGCACTGGGCATTATCAACACGCTGTTGATGTCCGTGCTGGAACGGTTCCAGGAGATCGGGATCTACAAGGCCATCGGAGCATCCGACGGCGATCTGGTCGTCCTCTTCCTCACCGAAGCGGGAATCATCGGGCTGTTGGGCGGACTCGGCGGGTTGGCGTTGGGCCGGGCGGTCTCCTGGATCCTCGAGCTGGCCGTGAACGCCTACGCACGGGGTCAGGGCGTCACGTTCCATCTCGATCTGTTCGCCTTCCCCGTGTGGCTTCTGGCCGGAGCCGTGGCGTTCGCGGTCGTCGTCAGCGTGCTCGCCGGCGTCTACCCGGCGGTTCGGGCGGCACGGGTCGATCCCATTCGGGCTTTGCGGAGGGAGTGAGAACCATGAGCCTCAGAAGCACAGACATTCGGCAACACACTGCGTGCATCCTGGCGGGCATCGTGCTTACCGTTGCACTTGGCGGGCCGGCTTGGGCAGGTGAGCCCACAAACCACTCGCAGGCCGCAACGGCCCGGGAGGATCCGTCGCAGAACGTCCGCGACATGGAGACGATCAAGAAACGGCTGCTCGAGCCGTTGCTCGGGCCGGTCCGCATCGAGACGGTGCGGCAGCTCGTCGACACGCTTCAGGCCGACGGAAGCTGGCCGAACATCGATTACCAGGACCGCAACCGTTCGAGCTGGAAGACCGTTCGGCATCTGACGGGCGTGGCCGTGCTGGCCGAGGCGTACGCGTCCCCCAAGTCGGCTCTGCGCGGGGACGCCGCGTTGCGCGGGGCCGTCTTCTCCAGCCTCGACTACTGGCTCGAGCACGACTTCCAAAACCCCAACTGGTGGTGGAATCAGATCGGCGCACCGAGAAGCCTGCTGACGACGCTTCTCCTGCTCGACGAGGAATTGTCCGAGCCCGAGCGCCGGCGGGGCCTCGCCATCCTCGCCCGGGCCAAGATCAGCATGACCGGACAGAACCTCGTCTGGGTCACCGAGATCACGGCCATTCGCGGCATCCTCCAGAACGATCCGGCGCTTGTGGCCAAGGCGTATCGACGCATCGTGGAGGAGATCAAGGTGAGCGCGGGCGAGGGCATCCAGCCCGACTTCAGCTTCCATCAGCACGGCCCCTGCCTCTATAGCCACGGCTACGGGGCCGCCTTTGCGTCGGACTGCCCCCGGATCGCCGCGCAGGTCGCCGGCACCGGGCTTGCTTTCCCGGACGAGACGATCGCGACGCTTGCCGGCTACCTCCTCGACGGCAGCCAGTGGATGGCCCGCAAGAGCGCCTCCGATTTCGGCGCCGAAGGGCGGGAGATCGCGCGACGCGGCCAGTCCGCCGAATACCTGAGCACCGCCGCACAGAACATGCTCAAGCTGCCCACGGGCCGAGAGGAGGAGTTTCGGGCGCTCTCCGCCCGGGCGATGGACCGGCCTGCTCCGCCGCTGGAAGGCAACCGCCATTTTTGGCGGTCCGACGTGATGACCCATCACCGCGCCGGCTTCTACACCTCGGCCCGAATGTTCTCCCGCCGTCTCGCCAACACGGACCATCCGTGCAATGAGGAGGGGCTCTTGAGCCACCACATCGCCGATGGGTGCAACGTCCTGCTCCGCACCGGCCTTGAATACCGAGACATCTTCCCGGTGTGGGACTGGCAGAAGATCCCCGGCACCACCGTGGAGCAGTCGCCCAAGCTGGCCGGATCGCCGCGGAGGCAGGGAGAGCGGAGCTTCGTCGGCGGAGTGTCCGACGGCACGTACGGCATGGCCGCCTTCGATCACCTGCGCGGCGAGCTGGCGGCCCGCAAGTGCTGGGCGTTCTTCGATCGGGAGTACGTCTGCCTGGGAGCGGGGATCACGTGCCGATCGGACCATCCGGTGATCACGACCGTGAGTCAGTGCTGCCTGGAGGGCGCCGTCACCGTCCAAGAGGGCGCGGCGGCCCGGGAGCTCGCGAAGGGGAGCCACACGTTGGACAGCGCGTCCTGGGTCCTGCACGACGAGGTTGCCTACGTCTTCCTGGAACCGGCGCAGTTGCGGATGGAAAACGACGTGCAGCAAGGCAGTTGGTCGCAGATCAACCGCCGATACCCCCAGGACGCGATCTCTCGCGAGGTCTTCACGCTTTGGATCGACCACGGCCCGAGCCCTGCCGACTCAACGTACGCGTATCTGGTGGCTCCGGAGATCGACTCGGCGTCGCTGGCCTCTTACGCGGCCGAGCCGCCGGTGAGAATCCTGCGGAACGATCCCGAGATCCAGGCCGTGTGGCACGAGAAGCTGCGGATCGCCGGCATCGCGTTTTATCGCCCGGGGCGGGCCCCCATCCGCGAGGATCTGGCCGCCGACGTCGACACGCCCTGCCTTGTCCTCTTGCGGGAGTTCCCCGAACGGCTGGTCGTCTCGGTTTCCAACCCGGAAAACCAGGAGGCCACCGTCTCGATGGAAATCCCCGGAGCGCTCGGCGGCGACGGGGTCGAGGTGATCGAGGGCCCCCTCCGATCGCGGGTGACCTTCGATCTGCCGGGCGGGATGGACGCCGGGAAGAGCATCACCCGCACCTTGCTGCGGCCTTGAGTTCTTGCCAAGGATCGGCCGAAGGGCAACTTCCGCATTTGCCAAGTAGCAGGCACACGGCGTGTGCCGTAGCCAGCGAACGGCACACGGCGTGTGCCTGCTACTGAGGTCGGGAAGCTGTCTTTCGGCCGATCTTCAGAGGTCGTAGAGCGTGTCGTCCACGTCGGGCGGCTTGAGCTTTCGCGAGAGGCGGCGCAGGCTCCCGCCGATCTCGCCCGGGGACGACCCGCCCTCGCCCAGCAACGGGTCTTCCTCCAACAGGTCGCCCATCTCTTCTTCGATCTTGTCGGGGTCTTCGCCGGCCTCCATCCGGCGGATGGCCTCCTCCATGCCTTGGCCGAGTGGAAGACCGGCGGCGTCGTGGAGCTTGCGCATCATGCGGGCCATCTGCCGGGGGTCGTCCTCGCTGATCCCCTCGGCCTCTTGGGCCATCTCCGCCATCGCCCGCTCCATTCGCGCCTCGTCCAGGCCGGCCAGCGGATCGTCGCCCTCGCCCGACTCCCGGCGGCCCCTGGAGATCGCGAATCGCGAGATCTTGCGATCGAGCCGGGGGCGGCCGCAGCGTGGGCACGCAGGCCGCTTCGTCGTGTTCGGTCTGCGAGCGAGGAAGTTGAAGACCGTGTGACAATCGGCGCAGTAGAACTCGTAGATGGGCACCGCCGGAATCTCCTCAACGAAACGGCGACGGGGCCGAAGGCGAAATCCGCCCTCGCCCACAGGCTTCGGCAGTTGTGGACGCTCAACCGTGCCGGGTGCTCGTCACGCTCGCCGTGCGTTCTGAGCCGCCCCAGCCTAGTCGCCCGGCCCCATTCCGTCAACACGAGTACGCCCATGCGACGGAAGGCCCCGGGACTCCGTCTACTCGTCCAGCCGTAGTGGGTCGGAGTCTCCTGGAACCGCTGTTCCCAAACCGGAGTCTGCGAACGAGTGAAGCACAAGATGGCATCCCGCCCAACGCCCGGCTCGGCTTGCGTCTCCTTGCGGCAATCTCTGCGACCCGGTAAGGTGGCAATGGACGTGTACTGCAACCGGAAGCGATGTGAGTCTCGTTGCCATGCTGACGTTGATCAACACGAACCGGATGGTCCCGCCCATCGCCCCGGTGGGCTTGGACTACCTGGCCGGCGCGGCTCGCCGGGCAGGGGTAGAGGTGGACGTGCTCGACCTGTGTCTTGCCGACGACCCCGAGCTCGCGCTTTCCGAGCACTTTGCCAAGCATTCCCCCGAGCTGGTGGCGATCTCGCTGCGCAACGTCGACGACTGCTTCTGGCCCGGGGCGGCGTGGTTCGTCCCCGAGCTACAGGCCACCGTCCGGCGGATCCGCGAAATCTGCGACGCGCCGGTCGTCGTCGGCGGGGTGGGTTTTTCGATCTTCCCGGAGCGGATCGTCGAGCACACGGGCGCCGATTTCGGTATTCGAGGGGACGGCGAACGGTCACTCGTCGAGTTGCTCACGCAGCTCCGCGCGGGCCGACGCTTCGACGCGGTCGACGGGCTGATCTGGAGGGAAGACGGCGCGATCCGCTCCAACCGACCGGCCTGGCCGGAAGATCTCTCGGTGCCCACGGCCCGGGACGCGGTGGACAACGCGACCTACTTTCGGCTCGGGGGCCAGGTGGGGTTGGAGACCAAGCGGGGTTGCAGCCGGCAATGCGTCTACTGCGCCGATCCGCTGGCCAAGGGCACCAAGGAGCGTTTGCGAGACCCGGCGGAGGTGGCCGACGAAGTCGAGTCGCTGTTGGCGCAAGGGGTCGACGTCCTCCACTTGTGCGATAGCGAGTTCAACGTGCCGATTGGGCACGCGCGCGACGTCTGTGAAGAGTTCACTGGCCGCCGTTTCGAGGGTCGGCTGCGGTGGTACACGTACATGACCGTCGTGCCGTTCGACGGGGACCTGGCTCGCCGGATGCGTCGCGCCGGATGCGTGGGCATCGACTTCACCAGCGACTCGACAGAGCCGTCGCTGCTGACGACCTACGGCCAGCCGCACCGAAAAGAGGACTTGGCCGAGGCCGTGCGGTTGTGTCGCGCCAACGGGATCGCGGTGATGTTGGATCTGTTGTTGGGCGGTCCCGGCGAGACGCCGGCAACGGTCGAAGCGACCATCGATTCCGTCCGGCAGATCGATCCGGACTGCGCGGGCGCCGCACTGGGCATCCGGATCTATCCCGGCACGCCGATGCACTCCCTCCTCGCCGCCCAGAGGCCCTTGGACGAGATCCCCGGCGTCCACCGTCGGTATGACGGCCCGATCGATTTGCTGAGGCCGACGTTCTACGTATCGCCGGCCCTCGGAGAGCGTCCCGCCTCGCTCGTCCGCGATCTGATCGCCGGCGACCCGCGGTTCTTCGAGCCGGATGACGGATCTCCGCCATCCTCCGATCAGGCCGACCCTCGCGCCGACTACAACTACAACGAGAACCAGACCCTCGTCGACGCGATCGCCCGCGGCGCCCGGGGGGCCTACTGGGACATCCTCCGCGGCCTGCGAACGGGATGATCCGGGCGGATTCATCGGGTAGCGCCGCCTGATCCATGGGAGTCTTGCCAGGTTGTCCGATTCAACGGGCACGCGTCGCGGTTTTCTTAACCGGCAAAGCTTACCCAGAAATCCGCGCGCGAGGCCGCATTTGCCCATCTTGCTTCCCTCTTGAATCGTGTTTGCTACAGAACCCCGCAGATTGATTCCGATGAAAGAACAGGTCGCGAGGGAAGAACCGTCGCGACCGGTTTTCGGCGTCGGCCGATTTGCCTTCTGTTTCGCTTTCCTTCTCGCGGGGGGGTCTGATCGTGAGGATTGCCTGCTACGTATTGGGAGTCGGCCTGTTGGCCGCGCTATCGACAGGGACGGTTTGGGCCGACGAGATCCTTCAGCCCGCCGCCATTAACCAGTTGTCGTATGATTCGGCTCTGTTTGCCGAGCCGTCCGCGGAAAAGGGCGTGAGCGATTCGCCGAGCGACGCGGCGTTCGAAGCAGCCATGTGTGGCGCGCCTTGCGGCGGTTTCTGTGACCCATGCGGAAACGCATGCGGCGCGTGTGGTGGTTGCTCGTTGGGCGACCCCTGGACCCTGCCTCAGCCGTGCGTTCTGCAATGCATGGGGATCAAGGTGGGCGGCTGGCTCCAGCAAGGCATCACCATGAACGCGGATGGCGTTGATTTCAACGGGCCCGTGGCCACCAACGACTGGGACCACGAGTACCAGATGAACCAGTTGTGGCTGTATGTCGACCGGCCAGCCGACAACGGAGGTTGCGGAGTGGCGTGGGGCGGCCATTTCGACATCCTGCTGGGGACCGACTGGCGTTTCGGGATCAATCACGGGCTGGAAGACCGGATCAACGGCTTCCACCGGCAGTCGTACGGTACGGTGATCCCGCAGATGTACGTGGAGGTGGCCATCAACAAGCTGTCGGTCAAGCTGGGCCACTTCGCCGGGATCCTCGACTACGAAGCCATCCCCGGGCCGGCCAACCCGTTCTACTCGCACTCCTATGGCTACGGCTACGGGGTGCCGCAGTTGGTGACCGGCGTGCTGGGCGACTACAAGGTCTCGGATCGCTTCTCCCTCCAGTTGGGGTTCCACCGCGGCTGGATGATGTTTGAAGACAACAACGAAGACCTGGACATCATGGCCGGCTTCAAGTGGAACAGTTGCGACAAGCGGACCTCGGTCGCCTACGCCATCTCCAACGGGGCCCAGGATCCCGCCGGCGACCACAACCGGTTCGTGTCCAGCCTGGTCGTGAAGCGCCAGGTCACGGAGCGATTCGAGTACGTCTTGGTTCACAACCTCGGCCAGGAAGACGACACGGGCCCCCGGGGAACCGACGCCGAGTGGTACGGCTTGAACAACTACTTCCTCTACAAGATCAATCCGTGCTGGGCGGCTAACATGCGGTTCGAGTGGTTCCGCGACGACGACGGCGCGCGGATTGCCGGGCCGGGCAACATCCCGGGCGTGCGAGCCTGGGACGGTGCCGGATACGCCGGGAACTTCTACGCCTTGACTTGCGGTCTGACCTGGCGGCCGAACGCCAATCTCACCTTCCGGCCGGAAGTCCGTTGGGACTGGTACGACGGCGAACCCAGCTACATCCAGGGGAAAGACGCCCTGCCGTTCAACGACGGCGAGGAAGACAACCAGTTCCTGTTCGCGGTCGACGCGATCGTCACGTTCTGACACGGATAACGTCAACAGCATGACACCCTCGGGGTGCTCCGCGCCCCGGGGGTGCTTCTTTTGGTGGCCGTCGTTCGACGTGCGCCGGTCCGTCCCGCGACATTCCACGAATCATCCGGCGCCGGCTATCCAAGCTCCACCACGTCGGCCTCCGGCACGTGGCGGGTGACGGTCTGCCGGGCGAGATTGCACCAGGCGCGACAGCGGTCGAGGATCGCGCTGTCGGCCGTGACCACGATCTCGGAGGTCTCGGCCAAGAGGGCGTCGGGGTCCGGCACCAGCTCGACGCTCCAGCTCCATCCCCGGTCGGCTGCCAGGTCTTCGATGATCTTCTTCAGCCGGCCGCTGTTGGAGACCGGACGGTCCAAGTACCAAAGGGCCTCGGAGGGCGCCAGCGCTTCGATCACCCGGCCCAGCAGCTCCAAGGCGGGCCGCGTCTCGGCCACCTTGCGATAGCTGCCGTGCATGCCGGCCATGTCGCGATACGCGCCGTCGCGGCCGGCGAGGATCACGCCGCCGGCCAGGGCCGCTTCGATCGTGGTCAGCACGTTGTAGCCGTCCAGCCGCAAGCGCCGACCTTCAACCTCGCGCAAGTCCACGCGATGGGCTTCCCGACGGGCCCGATCGGCATCGGAGCAGGTCGACCGCTCCACGGCCGTCCGCTGCCGGGCCGTCAGCCGGTGGCGATCGCCGACCAGCTTCAACGCGGACGGATTCACGTAGCCCCGGCTCAACAGCCACGCGAGGTCGCCTGCCGCTTCGCGGAGCGCGGGTCGGGCCTCCGGGCCGAAGAGCCGGGCGTCGTCCGGGTGCGGACCGCGGTGCGTGCGGGTGTCGGGCAAGGCTCACCTCTGGTAGGTGCCCATCAGTTGGCCTTCGTCGAGGATGTCTCCTGACATCTTCTCGAGCAGTGTGCTTTTGTCGAGCCCCGGCTCGATCGCCAGGCCGGCTGAGAGCGCGTAGAGCCGGAAGAAGTAGCGGTGGACGCCGTGACCCGGCGGGGGCATCGGCCCGCGGTAGCCGATCGTCTGGCCGCTGGGCCACGAGTTCTTCCCCTGAAGCGCCCCGGCCGGCTCCTCCAGACGCGGCGTCTTGGCGACGCCTTCCGGGAGTCCCCGGCAGTCGGCGGGGATCTTGTAGATCACCCAGTGCACCCAGGGCTGCGGCGTGGGGGCGTCCGGGTCGTCGCAGATCAGGGCCAGCTCCCTGGTCCCCTCGGGCACTCCCGACCAAGCCAGCGGCGGGGAGACGTCCTCGCCCTCGCCCGTGTGCTTCGCCGGGATCCCCTCCCCCTCGCCAAACGCCGTGCTCGTAAGCTGGATCGCCATCGGCCAATCTCCTTCGCGTCTGTGCAATTGCTCAGCCCCGGAGGGGCGCCAGTCAATAGCCCAGGGCGTCAGCCCTGGGGACGGAGGCAGGTTTCGCAGGAAAGCCCCAACGGGGCGACACTCGGCGTGTGTCGCCCCTCCGGGGCTCGCATCGTCATCGACCCGGAATCCAGGGGCTTACGCCCCTGGCTATCGGCTGTCGTCCCTTCGGGACTCAACTTCATGACGTCTCGCGCGCTAAGGTTCTGATCGCTCCAAGGCCGGGGCCATTGCGCGATGCGCACGCAGGTTCATTGACGGGCTGTTACCTTTCGTACGTGCCAAACAAGCTCCCCTCGCCGATCACGTGGCCCGACGTCTCGCTTTGGAGCGTCGCCGCGTCCATCTCCGGCTCGATCGTCAGCTCGGCGTCCAGGGCATAGAGCTTGAAGAAGTAACGATGCGTGCCGCTTCCGGGCGGCGGCGCGGGGCCTCGGTAGCCGGTCGTCGGCCACGAGTTCTTGCCTTGGAGCGCCCCGGGCGGATCGTCGAGGCGGGCCGTCTTGGGAATCCCTTCGGGCAGCTCCTTGGCGTCGGGCGGGATCTTGTAGAGGACCCAATGGACCCAGGGAGTCGCGGCCGGCCGTTTCGGGCTGGGGGCGTCGGGATCGTCGCAGATCAAGGCCAGCGCCTTGGTCCCCTCCGGCACCCCCGACCACGCCAGAGGCGGCGACACGTCCTCGCCGTCCTCCGTGTACTTCTCCGGGATCGGCCCGCCGGGCTCAAACGCGGGGCTGGTTACCACGATCGTTTGCCCGGCAAGTGCGCCAACTCCGGCCCCAAGAGGATCTCCGACGGGTCCTTCGGACGTTTCCACGGTCGGGCCGTCTCGGGTCGTCGACGGACACCCGGCCAGCATGGCGAAAACGACCGCGACCAGAAGGAACGTCGCCCGGGACAGAATCGTGCGCGGTTTCATGGGTCTCCCCTCCGATGCGCCGCTCTCTCGTCCATCGCCGTCCGATGGCTCGATTCTACGGCAGCGCCGACCACGGCTCAAGCCGCGCGACCAGTTCGTGCGACTCGATCCTGGACTTAAGCGCGGCGGTTCTCGGCGAATTCCTCAGTTGGGACCAGTCCTTGTCAAACGACGTGAACAGCGCGTCGCAGTCCATGTGAAAAAGCCGGGCTACGAAACTGCAGGCCTCCTGTGGCTCCAAGGGCTCTAAAGGAATCCTCCTGGAATGGTGCCTGAGCAGGCTCCAGAACGCCAGTGACAGGACGATTCGGTATTCGAACAGGATCCCGACGAGTGCAACCGCATCCTTCTCGTCGATCTTCTCGAACAGGCTCGTCAGGATCCGCTTGCGCAACGCGTGGGGATCTTGCTCGTCTTCGCACATGTGCGTAGCGCCCCCAAGTGCCTTTTCCCGGGCAAAGCCTCTACTACCCCTTCACCACCCCAATCGGCCGCAGCCGCGCCACCTTGCTCGCCAGGCCGGCGCGGTGGACCACGTCGACCACGACGTTGGCATCTTTATACGCCGCCGGCTGCTCTTCGGCGAGCCCCGTGCGGCTGCGGGATCGGGCGACGACGCCCTGGGCGGCCAGCTCGCGGTCGATCCGGCGGCCCTTGGCCTGGCGGATCGCCTCCTTGCGGCTCATCACCCGGCCCGCGCCGTGGCACGTGGTGCCGAACGACCGCTCCATGCTCCCCGGCTGCCCAACGAGGACCCAGCTCGTGCGCCCCATGTCGCCGGGGATGATCACCGGCTGGCCGATCCGCCGGTAGCGATCGGGGACTTCCGGGTGTCCGGCGGGGAACGCCCGGGTGGCCCCTTTGCGGTGCACGCAGAGGGTCTTCTTTCGGCCGCCCACCGTGTGCTCCTCCAGCTTGGCGATGTTGTGGGCGACGTCGTACACGAGGTTCATCTTGAGCGACTGCCAGCTCTGGCCGAAGAATTCGGCGAAGATCTCGCGGGTCTGCCACATCAAGAGCTGCCGGTTGGCCCAGGCGTAGTTGGCCGCCGCGCGCATCGCCCGAAGGTACCGCCGCCCCTCGGGGCTTTCGACCGGGGCGCAGGCCAGTTGGCGGTCGGGCAGGCTGATGCCGTACTTGGCCGGCACCGGGCGGAAGTCGCGAAGCGCGTCGTCGCACACCTGGTAGCCGAGCCCACGCGAGCCGGAATGGATCATCACGCAGACGGCGTCCTGCTCGAGCCCCATGACCCGGGCGGCCTCGTCGTCGAAGATCTCGTCGACCACCTGGACCTCCAGGAAATGATTGCCGGAGCCGAGCGTGCCGCACTGGTCGTCGCCCCGCTCCATGGCCCTGGAGCTGACCGCGTCGGGATCGGCCCCGGGCATGCACCCGCCGGCCTCGGTGTGGTCCAGGTCGCCGGCGGTGGCCAGGCCCTGCGTTTCCAGGTATTTCGAGCCGGTGGCGAGGAGTTGCCGCATCTGCTTGCGGTCGAAGAGGTACTTTCCGCCGCGCCCCACGCCCGCCGGGATCTCCTTGAACAACGCCTGCACGAGTTCCTGGATCCGCGGCTGGACATCGTCCTGCCCAAGATCCGTTCGCACCAATCGCACGCCGCAGTTGATGTCGTAGCCGACCCCGCCGGGCGAGATCACGCCCCCTTGGTCCGGGTCCGTGGCGCAGACCCCGCCGATGCAGAAGCCGTAGCCCCAGTGGATGTCGGGCATGGCCATGCTGGCCTCCTGGATGCCCGGCAGGAAGGCCACGTTGGCCACCTGCTCCGGGGCCTGGTCAGCCCGGATTTGCCCCATTAGGCGGTCGTCGGCGAAGATCCGCCCTTCGACCTGCATTCCCGACTTGTAGCTCTTGGGGATCCGCCAGCAGCACTCGTCGATCTGCTCCAGCGGGCCTCCGTAACCTGGTTTGGTCATCGCTTGATTTCCTTCCGGACGATTACAAATCCACAATCACTTCGGCCAGCCACCCGTCGCCGTCCTGCTCGACCTTCAGCCCGTGGTACGTGATCGCCTTCACTTCCATGTCGAGCTCGTGCCGATCGGGGTCGAACGGCTCGCCCCGGGCGGTGGCCTCCAGCCCGTTGTTACTGACGCTCACGTGGAAATCGGACAACAGCACGCGGCGGGTCTCGAACGTGTAGAGCAGCTCGGCGAGCCAGTCGAACAGCAGGTCGTCGCGGCGGCTGCCCTCGACCCGCAGCGCCAACTCCTGGACAGGCTCGACGGCGTCGAAGTTCGCCACGATCACCGAGAACAGGGCCCGACCGGCGTCGGCGAACAGCTCGTCGAGGCTCCCCGCCCGCATCCGCAGGCCCACGTCGGCGGTGTGATCGAAGAGTTCGTACATTGGGTTAGTCGGCAGGAAGTCTTGTTCGATGGGTCACTCGTCGGTTTCGCTCGACGGGCCGGCAATGTCGACTGCCAGACGGCCGGTCAGACGCCCGGCCAGGATCTCGTCGAACTGGGGCGGCAGCTCCTCAAAGTCGATGAACCTGGCGATCGCGTCCAGGCAGTCAGGCTTCCACTCGGCCGCCAGGCGGTGCCACGTTTCGTGCCGGAGCGGGATGGGGCACCAGGCGGCGTCGATGCCGGCCAGGGTGACGCCGCGGAGGATGAACGGATAGACCGTAATAGGCAGGTCGAAGCCGGCGGCGTTTCCGCAGGCGGCCACGCACCCGCTCAACTGCATCGATCGCAGGATGGTGCTCAATGTGTTCCCGCCGACCGTATCGACGGCCCCGGCCCAGCGTCGAGAAAGCAGCGGTTTGCCGCTGGTGTCGTCGACGGCTTCTCGCGGGAGGATTTCGGCGGCGCCCAGCGACTTCAAGTACTCGTGGGCGGTCGTCTTGCCCGTCACGGCCGCGACGTGGTATCCGAGCTTGGCCAGGATGGCCACGGCGAAGCTCCCCACGCCGCCGCTTGCGCCGGTGACCACGACCTGGCCGCTTTCGGGCCGGACATCGTGTTTCCGTAAGGCGTCGACACAGAACCCGGCCGTCAGCCCGGCGGTGCCCAGCATCATGCTCTCGCGCAGGCTGAGCCCCTCGGGCAGCGGGACCACCCAGTCCTGGGGCACGCGTACATACTCGGCGTATCCGCCCCAGCGGTTGGCGCCCATGTCGAACCCGGTCACCAGCACGGGGTCGCCTTCGACGAACTCGTAGGCGCCGCTCTGGGCCACGGTGCCGGCCGCGTCGACGCCCGGAATGTGCGGAAACACCCGGTTCACGCCCGGATGGCCCTTGGCCCCCAGGGCGTCCTTGTAGTTGAGCGATGAATACTGGACGCGGATGAGCACCTCGCCGTCGGGCAGCTCGTCGAGCGGCTGCTCGGTGAGCCGGCCGGAGACGTGGCCGTCGGCGTCCTTGGTGACCAGATAGCAGCGGAAGGTTTCGGGAAGCATGGGGGGGAGTTGGGAGTACGGAGTAAGGAGTTGGGAGTACGGAGGTCAGGGGCACTGTCGGGAGGGCTTCGTCATCCTCCACGGGTCCAGGGCTTCTTCGAGCTGGTCGTCGGGCAGAACGTTCTTCTCCCGGCACAGCTCGCGGATGGTCTTTCCCGTCTCGAAGGCCTCCTTGGCCAGGGCGGCCGCCCGCTCGTAGCCGATATAGGGATTCAGGGCAGTGACCAACGACAGGCTTCTCTCCACGGCGGCTTCGCACGCCTCGGCGTTCGCCTCGAGGCCTTCCAGGCAGCGCTTGGTGAAGGCCGTGGTGCCGCCGGCCAGAAGCCGAATGCTCTCCAGCGTCGTGTGGGCCATGACCGGCATCATGATGTTCAGTTGGAACTGCCCGCCGGCTGCACCGCAGATAGCGATGGTCTGGTCGTTCCCCATCACCCGGGCGGCGACCTGCATCAGGCTCTCGCACATCACCGGATTGACCTTGCCGGGCATGATCGAGCTGCCGGGCTGGAGGTCGGGGATCTTCACTTCGTAGAAGCCGCACCGCGGCCCGGAGCCGAGCCAGCGGAGGTTGTTGGCCACGTTGAAGAGCGTCACGGCGATGGCACGCAACTGCCCGTGGCACTCCACGAGCCCGTCGCGCTGGGCGTTGGCCTCAAAATGGTTGTCGGCCTCTTTGAACGGGATCCCGGTCTCTTGGGCCAACAGCTCGCTCACGCGACGGCCGAACTCGGGATGCGTGTTGATGCCTGAGCCGACGGCCGTGCCGCCGACGGGCAATTCGAGCACGGCCTGCGTGGCCCGGCGGGCCCGATCGGCCGCCAGGCTGAGTTGCCACGCCAGCCCGCCGATCTCCTGGCCCAGGCTCAAGGGGGTGGCGTCGGCCAGGTGCGTGCGCCCGATCTTGAGGATCTTCTCCCACGGAAACGCCTTCTCGCTGAGCACCGTTGAGGCCTGGCAGAGGGCCGGGACGAGCTTCTCTTCGACGGCCGTGCCCACGGCCACGTGGATCGCCGTGGGGAAGACGTCGTTGGTGCTCTGCCCCATGTTGACGTGGTCGTTGGGATGGATGGGCTTCTGCACGCCAAAACGGTCCCCGCCGGCCAGCTCAATCGCGCGATTGGCGATCACCTCGTTGGCGTTCATGTTCGTGGAGGTGCCGGAGCCGGTTTGGAAGACGTCGATGGGGAACTGGTCATCGAGCTGGCCCTCGTAGACCTCGCGGCAAGCAGCGAGGAGGGCCTCGATTTGGGCTTCAGTCAGCCGGGATTTACCTGAATCGCCCAGTTTCCCCAGGTCCCGGTTCGTCGTGCCGGCTGCCCATTTCACCAGCCCGAGGGCGTGGATCAGCTCACTGGGCAACGGTTGGCCGGAGACGGCGAAGTTCTCCGCGGCCCGTTGCGTTTGGGGGCCGTAGTACGCCTCGCGAGGGACCCGGACCTCGCCCATCGAATCGTTCTCGACGCGGTAGTCGCTCATCGCAAGTCCTCAATCTGCTCGCCGTTTCCGCCCGGCAACCCGCCCGATGCCACACAGCCCACAGGGACATGTCCCATATTAGCGATCCCGGAGGTTTTGGGAACCGGCGTCCCCTGCTGGGTGTGCGGACGGAGGGAGACCTCGAGACAAGGTAAGGGCCCGCTCGGAGACAACTCGATCGCCCTGAGCAACCAAGGGCGTGGACGGTCGCCCAAACGGCCCTTCGCTTCGTTGAGGGCGTGCCACACTTCACGGCAGCGGGATGCCCTGGATCTCGTAGTCCAGACGCTTGGACAGGATCATCCCCGGCGTCTTGTACACCAGCGTGTGGCCGGTCAGGGGGCCGTCGACGGCGAAGTAGTAGGCCACGCCGACCTCGTCTTCGGTCTGCCGGGTGGTCTCGAACGTGGCCCAGACAATCGACTCGCCCTGGGGAGGCTCGAGGTACGCCTCGTTATCGTAGATCCAGTTGCGGTGCGATTCCAAGGCACCGTTCGCCTTGTCGAACCGGACGAGGATGCGTATCTCCCAAACGGAGCGATTCTTGCGGACCCGCTCCAGCATCACCGTGACGCCCCCCACCCGCTTTTCGACCTCCTCGGCCTTCTCGAGGTCTTCGAACCGGAACGTCTCGACCTTGCCCGGCAACAGGGCGGTCAACGTCCCCTTGAGACGAGCGATTTGGTTGACGTCGCGCGGGGGGAGCTTCAGGGGGATCTCGAGCGCGACGGTCGTGGAATCGGGGATCACGTTCACTTCCGAGACCGCCTCTTGCGCTTCGACGGCCAATGGGTTGCCGTTCTCGTCGATCACTTCGAGATCGCCCATCCGCTGCAAGAGGCTCACCGGCGCAAGCCGCGGCTCCCAGGAGACCTCCAAGGTGAGCCGGAGCGACTGGTTGCCGGGATTGCGGAGGTCGCGTATCGCCTGAATGCTGACCGGTTCAAAGCGGAACGGACCGCTGGAATCAGCCCGACTTGCCCGCGACGCCCCCTCGCCCGGCCGTGGGACCACGTAAATCGCCTTCTCTTCGCCGTAGGGGTAGACGCCCAAACCGGCCTGATCCAGGATCTCGTCGAGAGCCTGCCAGAACGGCACGTTCTGGAGATCCAACGTCAGCTTGGGGCCGGCCTCTTCGCCCGGCCCGGAACGCGCCAGACGCAGCACGATCTTGTTTCCGGTCTGCGCTTCGAGCTTGCCCGCGGCCTCGGCGATCGTCATCTCCCCTTGGAGCGTGACCGGGGATGCTTGGCCTGCCGATTCGGCCATGATTCGCTGGAGCTTCTGACGGATCCGCTCGACTCGCTGGGCGACCTCCGCGGACGTCCGATCCGGGCCTTGCGGCAACAGATCGAGGATGTTCGGGCCGAGCTCGACAAGCTTCTGCTCAGCGGATTCCCGTTCGGCCAATTGAGGCGCATCAAGCTGCCGGACCAGCCTGCGGACCTGGAGCTTGAGGTCATCGCCCGCCGTCGGCTCCGCTTGGCCCAATAGCACCCCCCCTATTAGAGCTAGGGCAGCCATCATGATCCCACCTCGGCGCGCAAGAAGAGCGGCGTGGTCCGTGGACCGTTTCTGGACCTTCTTTAAGCTTATTGTACGTGACTGTTCATCACGCATCCAGATGCCGGGTAATTGGAGAATCTGAACGAAATAGGCTGTCTGGAACGTGTCGAAAAAGACTCGGTGGAGCGTAGTCTAGACTTGTAATGGCCGGAACAAGCCTTCCCTTCGAGCTGCCCCTGTGCCCTGGAGTCCCCGGACCCCCTTGATCCGAGAACCGTCGCCATGCGGAGCGTGCTCACCGCGGCCCTTCTTGTGCTTGTTTGGGCGATTCCCGCTCACGCCCGCTCGCCGGCCGGTTGGATGCTGGAGCTGGAGCTTGACGGCCGGAAGATCGAAGGCATGCCGCTGGCCTGGGACCGTGAGGGAGTGTGCCTGTTGGGCCGCGACGGACGCTTGTGGCAGTTCGCCGCGAGCGAGGCGAAAGAGTATCGCAAGACGTCGAGCCGATTCCAGAGCTACTCGACCTCGGAGCTTCGGGCGATGCTCTTGCGCGATCTGGGCGAGAGATATGAGGTGAGCGGCACCGGCCACTACCTGGTCGCCCATCCCCGAGGAGAGCGGAGCCAATGGCGAGAGCGGTTTGAAGACCTCTATCGCTCGTTCGTCCACTACTTCTCCGTGCGCGGCTTCGACCTGGAAGAGCCGCCCTGCCCGCTCATTGGAGTCGTCTGCCGAAACCAGCGCGAGTTCTTCGAGTATTCAGCCAGTCGGGGCTTGCCCGCAGGCTATGGCGTGTTGGGCAGCTATTCGGTGGAGTCGAACCGGATCGTCTTGTACGACGTGAGCGGCGGGACGAGCGACGCGGCCGGCTGGGAGGACACCGCCTCGACGATCATTCACGAGGCGACCCACCAGACGGCGTTCAACACGGGGGTGCACAGCCGCTTCACGACGCCGCCGCTCTGGGTGGCCGAAGGCCTGGCCACGATGTTCGAGGCGTCCGGCGTCTACAACTCCCGCTCCTTCACCGGAGAGGGCGATCGAATCAATCGCCAGCGGCTTCGGCATTTCAACGAGTTGGTGGTTCCCCAACACAAGCCGGAGCTGTTGGCCGCACTGGTTGCCTCCGATCGGCTGTTCCGGACGCATCCTTCGGTCGCTTATTCGACGGCCTGGGCGCTGACGTTCTATCTGATGGAGACCGACCGAGGCAAGTACGCCGACTATCTCGCCCGGACCGCCGCGCGGCCGCCCTTCCAGGCCTACACGGCCGCCGAGCGGACCGCCGATTTCACGGCCGTGTTCGGCGACGACTGGCGGATGCTCGAGGCACGATTGCTGCGGTTCATCGCAGGGCTGAAGTAGGGCGCGTGCGTCGCCGCGCGCCACTAGCGCACTTGGCTTCGGAGATTTGCTGCAAATGAGTCAAGTTTGTGGGGTTCAGGGTTCGGGGTTCAGGATTTGCGTGTATAGGTGGAACTCCAAGTGCTGAACCCTGAACCCTGAACCCTAAACCCTAACCACTGGACTCTCGCTTCGGTCTGAGGCCCTGCCTCGCTAGATATGGGCCCCTGCCTTGCGGCGATGGGGGCGCCCGTGCCAAGCACGCGCAGGGTCCGACCGGGGGGTCAGAGATCGGGGGCCAGGGATGAGGCAGCCGGGCGATGCGTTCGCCTGCGCTGCCGTCTCCCTGACCCTTGACCTCGGGCCCCTTGTGGTTTGCGTGAGTACCCCGGTCGGAAGTCGAACCCCTGTGCGCGAATCGGAGGGCGGCCCGCGTCCGTCGGCCGTGTGCGTGTCACGGCGACCGGTCCAACAAAAAACCCGACGTCGCTTGCGACACCGGGCCTTGGGGGTTCCCATCCGGATCCAGGTCCGTGTGTCACAAGCGCAGAGGATGCCCGGGCAGCGCGCCGACCCGGTCATCGTCGATACGCTGCGGCCGCTTCGGTTCGTCCTTGAGATTTGGGTAAGACGACAGCATTGCTCTGCGTCCTAAGTCCACCAGGTTGTCTGTGTTGCGTCGTAGCGGAGACATCGCGCGTGAGGCCCTCTCTACGGGCGTTAGACGCTCGGGACCGCCGGAAGGTTCACGAGTTCATTGCGGTTTTCTTGCGGCGTTCGCGCGGCGTACGGTTACTCGCAGCCTTCGGCCTCGTCGCCACGTCTCAACAAAAAGCCCGCCTCCACACTGGTGCTTGGTGGAGGCGGGCTTTGAGGGTCTTGAGTGACTCGCTGGTTGAATCAGCGCCGCGGGTGAAGCAACGCGTGGTCTCAGTCGCGCGACGCACGCCAGCCGCCCATGTCGAGCGCGGAACCGGAGGCCGCGTTGGCTGCCGGCACCTCGGTGAGTTGTCGGTACGTGGCGTAGTGAATCGGCTTCGCGGCGGTCCGGTTGTACGGGTCGATCAACTTCGGCGGTTCCGTCGAGATCGGGCTGCGGTTCAGGTCCGAGCTGGGCCGGTACCGCGACGTGGCCCCCGGGCTCGAGCCGGCTCCCTCTTCCGTTCTGAACGTGCTGGGCGGAACGTAGCCCGGATCCAGGCTGGGCGAGCTCATGGCCGGCCCCGGGACCGTCGTGGAGGGAACACAGCCGGACGGACAACTCGATCCGACCGCTGAGCCGACCACGCTCCCGAAAACCGAAGGCACGGGGCTGTAGGAACCGCAAGCGGAACCGCAGGCGGAACCGCAAGCGGGACTGCACATCGTGGTGCTCGGCGCACACCCGCTGGAGCAGACCATCCGGTACGACGTCACGGGCTTCCGGTGGAGCCAGGGGAGGAGCGACAACCGGCTCACCGGCTGGTAGGCGGTGGTTGGGCATCCCGTGCACGCATCCACCGAGGTGATCGGCCGGTAGCTGGTCCGCTCGATCCGCGAGTAGCTCCAGCGGTAGGCGGTCTGCGGAGCGTAATAACACGTTTGCCCCACAGGCGAATACGCGGTGTACGAGCAAGGCGAACACGGGGAGTACGACGTGCTGACGATCGGCATCAGGCTCACCCGCTGGGCCGTGTACGGCGGGGCGTAGGTCGTCGCGATCGGCGCCGGCGAGGCGGAAGGAAACAGCCAGTCGCACAAGCCGCCCTCACTGTGCGACGGCGCCAACAACAGGGCCGCTGCCAAGCCACAGGCAACGGCGGCCACACGCACCTTTGAGTACCACATGCTTCTACTCCATGCCGGGAGACGTTGTTTCTATTCTATGCCCCAAGACAAGGTCTATGCCCGAAGACAAGGCAACCACTCAATCAGAGCAGTCAGCGGCAGGCTTGTCAAGAAGCGGCCGCCGTCGGCTCGTTCATTGGCTGCGAATTCTCCTTGTTCGGATTATTCATCCCAGGCAAATCGTGCGGGTTACGACGGTTGTGAGCCGGACTGCCCACCGCTCAGGCTTTCCCAGGCACCCTAGCAAAGGGTAGGTCATGATTTCCCTTGAGAGGATCGCAAATGTGGAGAAAACCGGGGCACCGGAAGCCCTCTGCGGTTTCTACGCGGTCGGGATCAGCACGGTTCTACCCCCGGCGACTTCCGCCCGTCTTTGGCGGGGCGACTGCTAGCGTTGCCGTCGCACACGCCGCTGTTCGTACAGGTCGTAGAGGTCGAACAGGACTTCCCGCATGTTCCCCTCGTGCGACGTGAACGGCTGGTCCACTTCGTCCGCCGCGACGGGCGAGGGCTCGCTGCCGAGAAGGTCCCGGACGATCTCGTGGGCCAGCCCGAGGCTGGTCGTCGTACGGAACAGGTCCGGCAACCCGACGGACTTGTGCGACGTCACGACCAGCCCGAAACCTCGCCGACGACGGAACCGTCTTAGTGTGAACCGGCCCCACGGGCCGAGCTGCTCGTAGCCGTCGACGATCAACACCGTGCCCGGCCCGAAAGCAGACATGCGTCGGCGGCTCACCGGGAGACGACGCTGCCCGTCGTGCAGCTCGATCAAGCAGGCTCGGCGTCCGTTTCGTTCGATCGAGGCGATCAGCGCGGCCACCAGCGCCGACTTGCCGCTCCCGTGAGGGCCGACGATCTGGCCTTGCCAGTTGTTTTGCCCTAAACGTTCGAGGAGCCCCTCGGCGCTCTTGCCCGCGGGGAATCGAAACCGAATGGCCCCGGGCCGGACGTGACGGGCAGAGAAGGGGTTCGGGGCGGGATCCGGGTCGTGGGGCTTGCTCACGATTCTTGCGCTCTCGCGGCCGGCACGCCGCCCAACTGGAACGGCAACTCCCCGACGACCTCTCGATCCCGCGCCAAAAACACGCGGACCCGCACGCACCACCGCAGCTTGACGATCACCCCCTGGTAGCTCAGGGGACTCTTGGGGAGAACGGTGCTGAAGCGTCCGGGGGATCGGGCGTCGATCCAGTCGCCGTCCTCGGCCGAAAGCCGCCGGAAATCGTGCACGGCCAGATCCTCGTCCCCCTTGCCGTCGGTGTGCCACAGCACCGATAGCTCGACGGCCTTGACGTCTTCACGCCGTATCGATTCCAGCCGATACTCCCCGGAGAGCGTCTCGCCCGGCTGATACGCCCGACCGTTGCCGTCGAACCGGATTGTCACCATCGGCTCGTTCATCGGTCGCTTTTCCCGTTGACGCTGGGACAGACGATCACGGGGAAGGATCGCTCGAAGTCGGGCCAACGGGCGGGACTTCCTTTGACGAGGATTCTCCAGGTGACCTCATTGTGCCCCGATTGGAACGAGTGCATCGCGCCGGCGGGCACGGCCAGCTCGCATTCGGTTTGGAACGGCACGCCGCCGGCCACCTCGACGTCGTCGCGTCGAAACAAGGGTTGCTCGCACACGCGCCGAGTCTCGGTCCGGGCGTCGGTGCCGTGGCAGAACGTGGCTCCTTCGTCGCAGACCAAGAGCAGCTCCAGCCGATTGAGCTTCAGCCGTCCCGTCTGCGAGAGGAACAGCCGGTACCGCCTGCCCGGCTGGAGTGGTTGGTCGGAGATCTCCACCAGCGTGGGCCCGATGCCCGTGGTGACCAGAAGCTGTCGCAGGAAGAACGCGATCAGCCCGATGCCGATGAGCACGAACGGAAGGGTGAAGATCGCCAGAAGCCAATCGGGACTGCCCTCCAGAAAGCCGCCGATCACGATCACCACGAAGGCCGACACCAGGCCGTTCCAGAGCAGACAGGCCACCAGCCAAGCGGAGAGCGCCCAGGCGGGCGAGCCGGCCACGGGGAGCCGAAAAGCCAGCTTCGTGCCGGGACTGTCGGTGATGTTGGTCGAAACGGGGACGTGCGGGAAGTCGGGCTTGGATGCTCCGTTTCCCGAAAAGGGATCGAGCTGGGCTGCCCGTTTGACGATCGCCGCGCGGCGCTCCGCCGACTTCCCCCAGGTAGAGACCGAGTAGACCAGTCCGCCGCCGCCGATCAGGACGAAGGAGACGGGCACAATCATGGAAAGCCAAACCGGCCAACTCGATCCCCATATCACGACCGCCACGTACGGATCCGACGGATCGTAGTAGACGATGTACTGGTCGCCCTCCCTGAAACGGCGGCGCATCGCCTCGGCATCCTCTCGCTCGGTGCCGTAGCCGCCGCCTCGGACGGTGTGAATGTCGTACGTCGAGACCCCGTAGGTCACGCCGTCGATCTCGTACTCGATCTGCACTTCCGGCCGGTAGAGGGCACCGTCGTCGCCCTGCTTCTCGCCGACCTGCGTTTCCAGGACAGTGCAAATGCCCCGGGCAAACTGGTGGTTGGCTCTCCACTCGGGGACCACCCAAGTGGCGAAGAGCACCGCCAGGCCCCCACAACCCAGCAGCAAGAGCGCGGCGAAGAACACGGCCTCCCCGGCGCTGCCCAGCTTCCTGGAACCCGTTCGCCGGTTGCCCCGCTTCTTCTCGTAGAGTCGGAAGCTGCGAGCCAAGTTGACTTCTCCGCAAGGTTTCCCTCGGATGGACCAAACGCACGGGCAAGGCGCGCGGCCTCGTCGTCCGCATGGGACACACTCGTTTGTCCGGTCGCCATCATCGTACGGGCGACGGAGGGACGGCTGTCCGATACGTTCGACAGCAACAGACTCAAAGGAGGCTACCGCGGGCGTTCGGCCTCATCCGCCGAGACGCTTCGTTGGCTGCGGCAGTGACTCTCACCGCCCCAGAATCGGGCCGGCTGCCTTGGTTGGCACGTTGCTCAGGGCGGTTGTGCCGCGGCTGCCCCGGGGGCCGAGTGCCGAGATTCGCGCTATCGACTACCGTTCGGCTGCCGCTGTCGGCTGCCTTGCTTGTCCTTGGGAAACGATCGCCGGCTGTTTCCCTCCACGATAAAAGCCGATCTCCTCCAACGCTTTGTACACCTCTTCGAGCGTCTTCTCCCCAAAGTTGGAGATGCTCAGAAGGTCGTCACGCGCGCAATACAGCAGGTCTTGAACCGTGAAGATCCCTCGCTCTTCCAGACAGTTCGTTGTGCGGACCGAGAGGCCAATCTCGGCCGTGCTCATTTCCAACTTCTTCTTCAGGTCTACCGCTTGCGTGTCTATCTTGCTCAAAGGAATGCGCGTACCCACGGGGTTCCTCCCATTCAGATCCGTCTTGGAATTCACCATACTCCCTGGACGGCGGGTCCGAGCCACCGTCAGCCCAGCAGTATACCAATTTCGGGACCCCTGCCTAGGACTTTTCTTGCGTTTCGAGCGACTCCGGCCCTTTTTTCGTGACCCGCCGGATGGCCCATTCTCGACCCACCCAACAACGTGGCACAGGAGCAATACATACCCCGCATGAGGGGGTGACGTGGAGAGTCCCAAATCCTTATACTGACCTGGGATGCGAACGGATCGCCCCCGTCATGACCGGGGCTGGGTGCGTCGCGCGTGAATCGGCTCCCGCACGCCCGCTCGGCATCGTTCCCGACGCCTGAGCGGATACGCCCCCCGGCAATTGAAGTGTTCTTGTGATCTCGCGCTCGCGCAAGCAGGCGACATTCCCCCGAGCAGGGACGCCCTCCCCGGTTGCCCACGACCAAGGAAACCACGATTGGATCACTTGCTCGAAGGTCTCACGCCCGCCCAACGCAAAGCGGTCGAGCACGTCGAAGGGCCGTTGCTGATCCTGGCCGGGCCCGGGAGCGGAAAGACCCGGGTCGTAACGCACCGAATCGCCCGCCTCCTCGAAAAAGGCGTCCCGGCCCACGAGATCCTGGCCCTCACGTTCACCAACAAGGCGGCCGAGGAGATGCGAGGCCGCCTGGAGCGACTCGCTCCGAACGAGCAGGTCTGGGTCGGGACGTACCACCGCTTCGCTGCCAGGTTGCTGCGCAAGCATGCATCGCTGGTGGGGCTTCAGGAAAACTACACAATCTACGATGCCGACGACAGCGCCCGGGTCTTGCGTCGGGTCATCGCCCGGCTCAAGATCGACCTGGTCCACGGCACCCCGGAGTCGGTCGCCGCGTCCATCAGTTGGGCCAAGAACAATCTGATCGCGCCCGGCCAATACCAGCCGCGGTCCGGTCATCCCCTGGGCCACGTCATCATCCGCGTCTACCCAGCCTACCAGGCCGAACTGGCCAAATCCAACGCCGCGGATTTCGACGACCTGTTGCTGCACGTGGCCACTATTCTTCGGGAAAGCCCCGAAGTGCGGCGGTCGCTGGACGAGCAGTATCGGTTCGTGCTGGTCGACGAGTACCAGGACACGAATCTCGCTCAGTACGCGATCGCCCGGGCGCTTTCCATCGATCATCCCAATCTGGCGGTGACCGGCGATCCGGACCAATCGATCTACGGATGGCGGGGCGCCAACCTGAGGAACATCCTGGAGTTTGAGAAGGACTTCCCCAACGTCCGCGTCGTCCGTCTGGAGAGGAACTACCGCAGCACGAAGCGGATTCTCCGCGTGGCTTCCGAGCTGATCGCTCACAACGTCAAGCGAAAGGAAAAGAGCCTGTACACGGAGAACGGGCAGGGGCTCCCGGTCCGGCTGATCACCTATCCGACCCAGAGGGACGAGGCCCGGAGTATCGCCGCCCGAATCGCCGAAGAGGTTCGCCGGGGCGCTCGCCGGCCGAGCGACTATGCCGTCTTCTATCGAGTCAACGCACTGAGCCGCGCTTTCGAGTTCGCCCTGCGCGAGTACGGCGTGCCCTACCAGATGGTCCGCGGCCTGGAGTTCTTCCAGCGGAAGGAGATCAAGGACGTCCTGGCGTACCTGCAACTGGTCAACAACCCCCGGGACGACATGGCGTTTCTGCGGGTGATCAACGCTCCTTCCCGAGGAATCGGCAAGACGACGATCGCGCGGCTTTCCGACCATGCCAGCCCCCGGGGCCTGACCCTCTTGGAGGCCGCCCGAGATTGCCGCAGCGTCGAGCTGCTGACCAAGCGTGCCGCGAGCGCGATGACGAAGTTCGTCCGCCTGTTCGACCAACTGGCCCAGGTGGCCGATGCCCCCGTCGAGGAGATCTTGGGCCACGTGCTCACCGGCTCCGGTTACCAGGAGCGATTGAGGGAGTCGGAGAGCGAGGAAGATCAAGGGCGGCTGGAGAACATCGAGGAGTTGCTGACGGTCGCGCGGGAGTTCGACGAACGCAGTCCGGGCCCGCCTCATTTGGAGGAGTTCCTCGAAGAGGCGAGCCTGGTGGGTGAGACCGACGGCTGGGAGCCGGAGAACGATCGCGTGACGCTGATGACGCTGCACGCATCCAAAGGGCTGGAGTTCCCGGTGGTGTATCTCGTGGCAGCCGAGGACGGATTGTTGCCGCACGAGCGGAGCCGCGACCGCGACGCTCAACTGGAGGAGGAGCGGCGTTTGATGTTCGTCGGCATCACCCGGGCGCGAGAGGAGCTTCAGATCAGCATGGCGGGCTATCGCGACTTTCGCGGCCAGCGCAAGATGACGGTCCCCAGCCGATTCTTGATGGAATTGCCGCGTGGTGAAATGGAGGTCAAGGACCTGACGGCCGCAACGTCCCAGGTGGAGCCCTTCTACCAAGCCCCGGCCGCTGTATCCGTTGTATCCGTTGTATCCGCTGTAGCCGCTGCATCCGCTGCGGCTACAGCGGCTACTGGGGCGCCGCGGGCGGCCTCCCGGCTCCACCTGACGACGGCCGCGGAACTGGCGGGCGGCGGGCCGCTGCCGCCGACGGCTCCCGACCAATTCCACCAAGGAATGCTGGTCCGCCACCCGCAGTACGGCCTGGGCCGCGTGGTTGCCCTGAGTGGGAGCGGCCCGGGGCGCAAGGCGACCGTCCATTTCGCTTCCAGCGCGGGTCAGAAGAGCTTCGTGATCGCCCGAAGCCCGTTGCGGCCCGTGAGGAAGTAACCCGACCCCGGCGCGCAAGTCGCGCGGACGGTCCTTGTTTCCGGCGGCAATGACGTCCGCACGCATGCACCGGTACGTGCGTGCCACCCGCAGCAGTTGCTATACTGATCCGTCATGGAGTCTCTTTGCGGCACGACAGTGACCAGGAGGAGGACGGATGACGGACGATTCGGGTTCGCCCCAACAGGAAGCCCCGGAGCCGCGATGGCAGCCTCTGTCGCGCGTTGATCGTCGCGTGGCCGGGGTGCTGGTGGAGAAGGCCAAGACCACGCCCAACGCGTACCCCATGTCGCTCAGCGCCATCTGCACGGCGTGCAACCAGAAGAGCAACCGGTCGCCGGTGATGACCGTGGAGCCGGACGACGCGGAGGAGTCGCTCGAGCGACTCCGGAAGCTCGGGGCCGTGGGCCTGATCGAGGGCTATGGCCGCGTGCAGAAGTACCGGCACTACTTGTACGATTGGCTGGGCGTCGACAAGGTGGAAATCGCCGTGATGGCCGAACTGCTCCTACGGGGGGTGCAAACGGTGGGGGAACTGCGAGGCCGCGCCGCGCGGATGGAGCCTATCCGCGACCTGGGTGAGCTGCGGCCGGTGTTGGAGTCGTTGGAGTCGAAGGGCCTCGTGATCCCCTTGACGCCCGAGGGACGTGGCCACGTCATCACCCATGCGCTCTACCCGGCCGACGAGTTGGCGAAAGTCAAAGCGCAGTTCAGCGTGGCCGGCCCTGCCCGAGCGGCTTCTCCGTACCAGCCGATCGGTTCGCAGGCGCCGGCGCCCGCACCGCCCTCGCCCGCCTCGGGGCCCACGGCCGATGCGATGAGCCCCGCGACGGCTCCGGCTCGAGACCTCAGCCCGGAGCTTGCCGAGGCACTCCAGCGGGAGCTGCGGGAACTGCGGTCGCAGGTGGCCGAGCTGCGGAGCGATCTGGAAAGCCTGGCGACCGTCGTCGAGCGCTCCGAGGACGAGCTGCGTCGTCTGCGGGACGAGCTGGGCGGTTGAGCGCCGTCTTCTCATCCACAAATCGGCGTCTTCCGGCGCGACGGACAGGAAAGGAAGGGACCATTGAGCATTCTCGTGATCAACGCGGGCTCGAGCAGCGTCAAATTCGGCCTGTTCGATTTCGATACCTTGGAACCGGTGGCCAGGGGATTGCTCGATTGGGCCGGAGCGGGGCGCCAGGCGACCATCACGCTCACGCCGCAAGGGGGCGATGCGATCTCTGCGAAGCTCGACGTCCCCGACTACCGTGCCGCGGTGATCAAGGCGCTGGAGATGCTTCGGCAGTCGGACGCCGTGGCCGGCGGGGCCGCTGGGATCCGGGTCGTCGGACACCGCCTCATCCACGGCGGCGAGGAAATCCGTCAGCCGGTGCGAATCGACGCCGAGATGAAGAAAACGATCGTCCGGTACGCTCACCTCGCACCGCTCCACATCCCACCCGGTCTGGAGGCCATCGAGGCCACCGAGGCTGCGCTGCCCGGCGTGCCTCAAGTGGGACTGTTCGACACCGCCTTCTTCGCCCAAATTCCGCCGTGCGCGTACCTGTATCCGGTTCCCTACCAGTGGTACGAAGAGTGGGGCATCCGCCGATTCGGCTATCACGGCACCAGCCACGCGTATTGCACCGATCGGGCGGCGGAGATGCTGGGGCGGGACAAGCGCGAGCTGCTCCTGGTCATCTGCCACCTCGGCCAGGGCAGCTCGGCAACGGCCGTGCGCGGCGGCGTGGCCGTGACCAACACCATGGGGTTCACGCCCCTGGAAGGGTTCATGATGGGCACCCGCTCCGGCACGGTCGACCCGGGCATTCTGATCTACGTGCAGCGCGAGCACGGGCTCTCGGCCGACGAGCTCGACGAGGTGTTGCACAAGAAGTCGGGCCTGCTGGGCGTCTCCGGCCTCTCGTCCGACTTCCGCCAGGTCGAAACGGCGGCCAACGAGGGGCACCAACGGGCGCAACTGGCCCTGGACGTTTACGCCTATCGCGTTCGGGCGATGATCGGCGCCTTGGCGGTCACGCTCGGCGGCCTCGACGCGCTGGTCTTCACCGGCGGCATCGGCGAAAACTCCGTCTGGCTTCGCGAGGAAGTGTGCAAGGGGTTGGAGGTGATCGGCGTGCACCTCGATGCCGAGCGGAACGCCCGGCGCAGCCCCGACGGCGACGTCGCCACCGCCGACTCGCCCGCACGCGTCCTCCTCATCCACACCCGCGAGGATCTGATGATCGCCCGGGAAGCCCGACGCATGGCGCTGGACTGAAAAAAGGGGACGCAGCTCTTTTTGCGCGGGCCTCCGGCCCCGAATCACCGACGGGACCGCGGAAAAGAGCTGCGTCCCCCTTTTCTTGCGGGAAGCCCCCACCTGTCGAATCGCCCTAAGAGGAATCGGGCACACCACCGCACCAGCCAGCGAGGAAGGAGCCGCACCGCTACGACCAAGATGCGATAGCCAAGATTCGGCACGCAGACGGCCTTGCCCCGCCGCAACGCGGCAAGCGAGAATCGGACGCACCGCCCGGGGTTCATCCACAGGAACCAGGGAACCCTCTTCGGGTCCACTCCCATGTGGGAGAGTAGCTCCGTACGCATGAATCCGGGGCACACGACTTGCACGGTCACGCCCGTGCCACGCAGCTCCTCGTGCACGCACTCGCTGAAATTTCGGATATACGCCTTGGTCGCGTTGTACGTGGCACTGTAGACCTGCGGCAAGAAGGCAGAAACCGAAGAGACGTTGATGATCCCCCCCCTGCCCCGCGCGATCATGCCCGGAAGCGCCGCCCTGGTCAGACAAACCGTGGCCAACACGTTCACCCGGATCATCTCCAGCTCGCGCTCGAAATCGAGGTCCACGAACCGTCCCCACGTGCCGAAGCCGGCGTTGTTGACCAGAATGGTCAGCTCCGGGTCCTCCGCGACCCGCTCCTCGACCGCGCGGAGCCCCTCTTCTTGGGCCAGGTCCGCGACCAGCACCTCGACTTCGACCCCATGCTTCTCGCGAAGAAGCTGGGCCAACTCGTTGAGCCGGCTTTCATTCCGGGCCGTCAGAACCAGGTCGTGACCTTGGGCGGCCAGTTGCTCGGCGTATTCCGCACCCAGGCCCCCGCTGGCGCCTGTGACGAGGGCGCGACCACCGGTCGCGGCTTTATGGCAACCGTCGGCCATCGTAACCGCACCCTCCCAAAGCACTTCCGATTCGTTCAACCGTATTGGGGCCAGTCCTGAAGCGGGCGAGGTTTCCTTGGAGTGCGGCGACTTGTCGCCGCTTTCTTGCGCGTCCTGCGCAACCGACGAGCGATGCCATGGTAGTCTACCTGAAAGCCGTTTCGGCTTCCCCGAAACGGGTCGACCTGGTAATACGTGCGAAATCCGAGCGGCGCTGCGCACGAGCGCGGCGCCCGTAGCCCGGTTTCCCTCAGCAGCGACGCACGCTGGAAGCGTTCAGCCATGTCCTTCTCGCCGGAACGATACAAGCAAGTGGCCCGGGCGTGCAAGGTCCTGGAGATTCTCCAGAATTCCCGATACGGGAAAACCACGCGGGAGCTGGCCGACGAGGTCGTTCGATACATGGGGCTTCCGAGCGTCAGCCTCAAGTCGATCGAGCGGGACGTCAAGTTCTGGCAGGGCTACGGTTTTCCCATCGACTCCCACAAGACGAGCGATCCGGAGCGCCGGACCGTTTGGAAGCTCGATCGCAGCTACCTGGAGCTGCCCAAGCTGCAAATCTCGGTCCTGGAGCTTCTGGCCTTCGCCGTGGGCCGGGAGCTGCTCTTCCCGTTGGCCGGAACGCCGTATTGGGAAGGCATCCAGATGCTCTGGAGCAAGATGCGGGAGAGCCTGCCGGAGCCGCTGTGGAAGCATTTCGAGCGACTGCGGCCCAGCGTCGTTGTGCGGGGCGTGGTCGCCAAGAGCTACGCCGAGAAGGAGGGGATGCTCTCCGCCTTGAATCGGGCGATCTACCAGCACCGCGTGACGGACGTCCGCTATCAAGGGCTGGGACGGAGCGAGGCGGAAGAGCGAGCGATCGAGCCGCACGCCATCGTCCTCTCGGGCGGGAACATCTACGTGGCGGCCACCGACGCCGGAGACGACCAGGGCGAGTTCAAGCTGTTCAAGCTCGACCGGCTCACGCGCGTCACGCCCCGCGATCAGCACTTCAAGCCACGCGAGGATTTCGATCCGGACGACCTGTTCGCGGCCAGCGTCGGCGTGTTTCGTTCCGGCAGGCCGACGAGGTTTCGGATTCGGGTCACCGGCCACGCCGCCCGCTGGGTCGTCGAAGAGCCTCTGCACCCGCAGCAGGTCGTCGAGCCCACGGCTCCGGGTGGCAGGCCGGGCGAGCTCGTGCTGGAAATCCCGGCGGCCCACCAGGAGGAGATCCTCCCCCGAGTGCTGGCCCTCGGAGAGCACGCCGAGGTGCTCGAGCCGGAATCGTGCCGTGAAGCGATCCGAGAAACCGCCCGTCGGGTAGTGCAGAACTACACGTCCGACGCTTCGGACGACAGTGACTGACGGGCTACTTCTCCTCGCCGCCCGAGCTGGCTCGGCTGCCCGAGTGACTGGCTTTCCCGCCAAGCGCTCCGGCCCTGCCCTCCTGCTTGCAGAGGGCTTCGTAGACCTCCTGGCGATGTACGGGCACCTCGGTGGGCGCGTCGATCCCGAGGCGGACGTTGCCGCCCCGGATCGCGACCACGGTGATCACGATTTGGTCGCCGATCACGATTTGCTCGTTGAGCTTCCTGGAGAGAATCAGCATTTTCCTAGCCTGGGCGGTGAAAAAGAGGTCGGCCGACCACTTCTATTTTACCCGGTGCTGGTGGCACCGTGGGGAAAAATCGCCAGCGCTTCGCCAATTCCTTCTGGGGGGACCGCACGCCGCGCCGAGGCTGGACACCGCAACCGGATTCCAGATAAGTCCTTTTCGCACAAACAGTTACACGGTGGATGGCACGCTGTCGACCGTCTCTTCCCTGACGCCACTTCACCAGGGAGCTGAACCCGCCTGTGGTGTTACCCGAGCCCGGGAATCGACGCATGCCTAACGGCCCCCCCGAAAGAAAGCCGTTCGATTGGCGGGCAAGCCACCCCAAGCACGGAGGGGTCGTCGCTTGGGGGCCTGAAGCTAGAAAGAGAAGCTGGATAAACGAGATTCCCCCAGCACCAGGTGCAGCGCAGGAGGGCCACATTCGCGTGCCATTACTGCCCGTCCGACGAGCCTGTGCGGGTCTCGGCGGCCGTGTGCTCTCGTGAGTTCCACTCTTCCTGGGCACAGTCGAAGCTGTGGGCCGGACAATGCGTGCAATCGCCTTTGCCGCCGCCCGACTCCGGCCGAACCACGTGGAGCCGACGCACCGCGACGGTCGTCTCCGTCCCCGAGGCGTCGTAGGCAACCGTTTGTGACACCGGCTCATTCTCCACGGCCACCAGCACGTACCACATCGTGCCGGCGTGGTCGATGCTCTGCCGGTTGAGGGCCCGCACCGTCGCCAGCGCCCGACGGTAGGGCATCGGTCCCCGGCTGCTCCCGCTCTCGGCCTGCCACACGCAATTGGGCACGTCGAGCGGCGAGCTTGGCTCCCAGCCGGTGGGCCACCAGATGGCCGCGACTTGGTAGGCCAAGGGGGTGCAGAGTCGGGCGGAGGGCCAGGTCTGGCCGCGACTCCCCGGCTCGACCACCACGGCCCACCGCCGGTCTTCCTGCCGATCGAGCGACCGGTTGTAGTCGATGGCCTGCCGCACCGCGGAAAACAACGGGGCCGCCTCGGTCAGCGACTCGACCGGCGCGCCCGGCTGCGGCGGCACGTCGTCGGGCGAAGCGGGCACCCACTCGTCGGGTCTTTCGACGATCGACACCTGATATCGGGCCATGGCAACCTCGGTTGGCAGTCGACGGCTTTTTCGCCGTGAAATCGTAGCAGCGTCGGGTCCGATCGGCAAGCTGGGCCAACGGCCGCTTGACGAGTTGCTCGGACGCCCTCATATTGAGGCTCGGTCTCCCGCTGTCGCCGCATGTGCGAGGGGCACTTGCCGCCGCCCGAAATCCTCATGCCAAGGAGTACAAAGCATGGCAGTTCCCGGAACCATGGGGAAGATCCTCATTGTCGACCTCACGAAAAAGGAGATCTCCGAAGAGACCCCCAGCGACGAGGTCTATCTGAGCTATCTCGGAGGCTACGGCCTGGGAGCGTACTACCTCTACAAGCTCCAGAAACCGGGTGTCGACCCGCTGGGACCGGACAACCACTTGGGCTTCTTCACGGGGTTGCTGACCGGAACGACCGCAATCACGGGAAACCGGTACATCGTGGTCGCCAAGAGCCCCAAGACGGGCACCTGGGGCGACGCCAACTCGGGCGGCACGTTCGGCCCGGCGATGAAAGCCGCCGGTTTCGACGCCGTCATCTTCCGCGGCGTGAGCGAAGAGCCGGTCTACCTGCTCCTGGAGAACGGCAAGGCGGAGCTCGTCCCGGCCGGCGATTGGTGGGGGTTGGACACCAACGATCTGGAAGACCGCGTCAAGGAGCAGTACGGCAAAAAGGCCGGGCTGGCCTCGATCGGCCCCCCGGGCGAACGCATGCAACTGTTGAGCTGCGTGATCAACGACAAAGGCCGGGCCGCCGGCCGCAGCGGCCTCGGGGCGGTGATGGGCTCCAAGAAGCTCAAGGCGATCGTGGCCGTCGGCGACGCCAAGGTCCCCATGGCCGATCCGGAAGGCATGAAGGCGGCCATCGCCAAGCACCGCGATTTCCTGCGGCAGCACCCCGTGTTTGAGCTGTACAGCAAGTACGGCACCGCCGGGATCACCGCCGGCGCGTGCGCCAGCGGGGATACGCCCATCAAGAACTGGGGCGGCGTGCCCGACGATTTCCCCACCGTCAGCAAGATCAGCGACGACGCGGTGCTGGCCACGCAGAAGAAGAAGTATGCGTGCTGGCGGTGCCCGATCGGCTGCGGCGGCGAGACCGTCGTCGATGACGGCCCCTATGCATCCCACACCCACAAGCCCGAGTACGAAACCCTCGGCGCGTTCGGCACGATGTGCCTCAACGACAACCTCGATTCGATCAACCGCTGCAACGAGATCTGCAACCGGGCCGGGCTCGACACGATCAGCGCGGCCTGCACGGTCGCCTTCGCCATCGAGTGCTACGAGAACGGCCTCATCACCGACGCAGACACCGGCGGCATCCAGCTCACCTGGGGCAACCACGAGGCGATCGTCGCCGTCACCCGCCAGATGGCCGACGGCACCGGCTTCGGCGGCAAGGTCCTCGGCGACGGCGCCAAGGTGGCGGCCGAACGGATCGGCAAAGGGGCCGAGCAGTACGCCATCCACGTCGGCGGCGAAGAGATCCCGATGCACGACCCGCGGCTCAACCCCGGCCTGGCCACCAGCTACAAGATGGACGCCACCCCCGGCCGGCACACCCAAATGAGCGCCTGGACGGTCGAGGGCCAGTTCGCGCCCCCGGGCCTGTTCGACAAGAAGCTCGATCGCTCCAGCACCGAGGGCAAGGGCGAGGCCTATCGCGTCCTCGCGTGCAACCACCACGCCGTCAGCGCCGCCGGCATGTGCATGTTCGCCTGGTGCTGCCTCAAGCCCGACGCACTCACCGACTCGCTCACTCACACGACCGGCCACCGGTTCACCTTCGACGACGTCCAGCAGATCGGCGAGCGGATCGCCAACCTGCGGATCGCCTTCAACCTCCGCGAGGGCGTGCGCAACGTCGACATCCCCATGCACGGCCGCCTCATCGGCTCCCCGCCCCTGGAGGCCGGCCCGCTCAAGGGCGTCACCGTCGACGTCGACACCCAGGTGAGAGACTACCTGGCGGCCATGGGCTGGGACACGGAGACCGGCGTGCCCAAGCAGGAAACCCTCGAGGGCCTCGGCCTCGATTTCGTGGTGGCCGATTTGCACGCGTGAGACGGCGTTACGGTGCCACGGGCGCGTTACGGTGCCAACGGGGTGTTGTGGTGCCACGGGCGTCTCGCCAGGGTGCCCGTGATGGTCAGTGTGCCACTGCTTCGCAGAAGCAGTGCCGCAAAGATCAAAGGCTTAGAAGGGGGCACTGCTTCTGCGAAGCAGTGACACACACCTCCACCTCGCCAAGAGCCGGGGCACCGCGCATTGTGGTGGCTACAAACGGTCGATTATGGTGCCGTTCAAAGGGGCCATCAAGCGTCGTCCCACGATCGTTTCTCGCCTGGCTCACGGCTTGACGATGACTTTCATGAGCCCGTCTTCGCCGTTGTACAGCCGATCGAACCACTGGGGGGCTTCGTCGAGGGGAGCCACGGCGCTGATGAGGGGCTCGACCTGGATCGTCCCCCGGGCGATAAGGTCGAGGCAGGCGGGGTATTCGCCCGAAGAGGCGCAGGAGCCGTAGAGGGTGATCTCCCGGGTAACGACGGCCTGGAGCGGCAGCGGGACTTCGGGCGCCAGGTTGCCGACGAGCGCCACGGAGCCGCCCTTGCGAACCGCGGCGATCGCCGTCTTGATCGTGGCGCCCATGCCGACCGCTTCCACGACCACGTCGGCCCCGCGCCCGCCGGTGCGGCGGAGCACCTCGGCGACCACGTCGGTCTGGTTGGGCGAGAGGCCTTCGTCGGCGCCCAATTGGCAGGCCAGCTCGAGCCGCCCCGCGTCGACGTCGATCGCGAGAATCCGCCCGCAGCCGACCGCCCGAAGCGCCTGGACGACCAACAGCCCGATCATGCCCGTGCCCACGACGACCGCCGTGTCGTTCAGCCGGATCGGCACCCGCCCGACCGCATGGACGGCCACCGACAGGGGCTCGGTCATCGCGGCGTGCTCGAAAGACAGCCCGTCCGGCAGACGGAACACGATGCTCTCGGGCACGGCCACGTACTCGGCAAACGCCCCCTCCTGGCGGAACTCGCTGCACGAGACCCCCAGCACGCGGCGGTTGTCGCACAGATTGATCCGGCCCTGGCGGCAGAAATGGCAGTTGCCGCAGGAGATCATCGAATCGAACGTGACGCGATCCCCGGCCTGCCAGCCGGTCACCCGCTCGCCGACGCGGGCGATCACGCCTGCGGCCTCGTGTCCCATGATGATCGGCGGGAGGCGTCGCCCGCTGGAGCCGTCCATGCCGTGGACGTCGCTGCCGCAGACGCCGCAGGCTTGGACCTGGATCAACACGTCGTCCGGACCGACCGGCGGCTCGGGGACGTCCTGGATTTCGAAATGGTTGTACTCGGTGAGGACGAGGGCTTTCACGACGGCTTGCTCCTTGGGCGATGGTTGCCCCGCGCGCGTTACGCGTCAATATTCCGCGACACGAGCGAGGCCGTCAAGCGGGCTGAGGGAGTCGCGACCGCAAGGATACGAATTCTGGTATCGAAGGGCGCGGTGCCGCCCACCCAGCCGGAAGACGCTCTCCACATTGCCATCGCCGTGGCGAATGGTATAGAATACTTGGTGACGTGGAACTTCAAGCACATCGCGAATGCCACGACAAGATCGAGGATTCACGCTGTGTGCACTGCCGAGGGCTACGATCCCTCGACGATCTGTACGCCCGAGGAGCTTCTGGAGCCGGATGCCGATGTTTGACGACCCCATCGTTGAGGAAATCCGGCGAGTGCGACGGGCGCATGCATCGAAATTCGGCAATGACCTGTCCGAGATCGTAGAAGACGTCCGCCGGCTCCAGCGCGAGAGCGGCCGGCAGTACGTCAACTTCCCGCCGCGTCTGCTCGCGAACGAGACCGAACCGACGGCTTCCGATGCCGCGGCGACATAGGCGACGCATACAGCGGCGTGTGCCTCGTTTGGCCAACGGACCATTCCGTGTGCGTAGCCCGGGGGCTCAAGACGCTGCCCCGTCCAACCGTACACAAGCGCTTCGTGGAAGTAGCAGGCACACGCCGTGTGCCGTCAGCGGACGTCAGCTTCGGTCGCATCAACGACGCGTCCGGGCGATTCTTCCGGGGACCGGTCGAGAGGCGAACGGCACACGGCGAGGCTGTGATTTTTTTCGGAGGCCCACTGGGCATGCCGGGAAAATGACGCTAGCTTGGATATCGTGATGCGGTGGTCGCTGTTTCCCGGAGCGTTGCCAGGAGAGGTACGTATGAGTCAATTCCCCTTCGACGAGGGCCAAGCGGGGCAACCGTCTCCCGCCCAGGTCGCCGCCGAGGCCGAG
>DATKZH010000088.1:0-55043 GCA_035528065.1 Thermoguttaceae bacterium
TATTTGCACCATCCGTCCCCCGCATTGCCGTTGTAGGAATCGCATCGAGCAGCAGATCCAATCGCCCGCCATCGATCCAGTCGGTAAGCGCTCCAAGACGCGCATCTGTAACCTTCGTCGTAGTGGGCAACCCTCCGGCCGCATCCGCGTTGGCGTTGGGAACCTGTGAACCTACCAGCGGCACTCCGCCGTTGGCGCCGCCCGCAACAGCAGGCAGTGCAGTCCCGGTAAGCCCACGGGTGGCACTGTAGTTATCGCAGGCCGATTCCAGGTTGTCGGCCGCGGTCTTGTCGCCGCTTATGGCGATAGCATCGGCCGGCTCGTCAATCGGATGATAGGCCGCGATCGCAACCATGCCCGTAGCCGTACCGCCGATAAGTACGCCACCCACACCAGCCGCAAAAGCCGCGTCGGCCACGTCCAGCCGGTAGTAGCCGTCGTCGATGTGAAGGATGCCCTTGTCGTTCCAGGCAGCGTCGAGCGTGGCCAGATCATTGAGGGCTCCCAGGTCCACCTTGACCGCACCTTCCCGCCGATACCAGATAGCCAAGCCGGCCGTTGCGGCGACAACGCCTTCCTCCGGGATGCCCGTCGTGGAATCCACAAACCGGATTACGGTCGATACGCTGGTGCTCCCGCCTTTTATTGCTCGGCTCATGCGCTTTGCCCCACGTAAAGACCTTCAGTTTGCATCCGTGTCAGCAATGAACCGCTCGGTGCTCCCAGTGCCGGTGCATAGGGCACAGCGGCGAGACGGGTGAGGGCGTGGGGGTCGCGGGCGAGGTGTTCGATTTCGGAGGGGAGGAGGGCACGATTCCAAATTGCGATATATACCACGGCCCCTTTCCAGCAATGGACCGTAGCCCAATTGATCCGCCCGATCCACGTAGAGTCTCCGCTAGGTCCCACGACACCGCCAACATCCGAATCTGTTAAGATCCCGTCTAGGTAAAGCCCAGAAGCTGTCGGGGAAATTGTTGCCGCTATACTGTGGTACGCATCCAACGACATTGGTGTCTCAAGCCGGATAAGAGCAACCCCAGTACCCCAGTCAAATTTAAGGTTTCCGGCTTGCTCAAAAATGTTATAGCCATCGTTTGTGACACTGCTTATGGCCGTTGAAACCAACCCGGGGTAGCTGTCGCCATGATCGCCATCCAGTCTTGCCAATGCGGCTATCGTCATCGACGGAGCATAAATCTCCTGTCCAGTGTCTACGTAATCATCTTCCCCGTCAAAATCCAACGCCCACCCATACGGACTCATCACCCAGTCCGTCGCCGGGTCCATGTTGGTCAGCGTGCCGGGGCTATTTCGCCGCCGACCCCAGTCGGGAAGGGTCAAACCGCCATTAGGCCCATACCCTAAAGTTGGATCCCAGTAACTGATCAGCTCCTTCCAGAGGCGGGGATTTGCAGGCAGGCCGTTACGCGGGGCGAAACCCCTCGCGTAAGAGGGGCGGCCATCGGTAACTGTACCTGGGAGGAATAGGCTCATACCAACAATGCGTCGGAACGCATCACCTCATCATCGGCACCACTGGCGTGCCAAACGAGTGAACCAATGAAATTCAACCTGTTCGTCTCCGCGTCGTCATAGCCGCTGGCATCGCTGGGCAGCTCGCCGGTTGCGTCGCCGCCCTCATAGTAAACGTCAAACGTGCCATCCGCCGCAGTGCCCTCGTCATGCGTGATCTCCAACTGCACCAGGTAGGCGATGTAGAGATTCGCACTGTTGTCGATCTCATCCGAGAAGATTTCTGCCCCGTCAGCCAGGGTGGATGCCGCGATGAACCCGCAGTCATCGTCGCCCAGCGGCGCATACGCAACCTTCCCGGTCGCGGGCGTGATGTAGACGCCCGTGATCTTGAGGTTGATCCGGCCGTTGGCGTTGAAGGTCAGCAACGACCCGGAGTTGTTGACCACGATAAACCGGGAGAATGGGGATAGCATGTTCAGGCCCTTGCCCTTTCTACGTCACCAACACGAACCCGTGATATCTCAAGTTCCGTTGCCCGGCTAACCGCCTCGACCCGAATCAGCTTGAGTTGAGTGATTGTGGCCGAGGTCGGGCCGAAGATGTCAACGAACAGAGTCGCCTCGACTCCGTGTGGATTCAACTCGCCCAAATGCAAGAGATCCCAGATCCTCTGTTGTTTCTCGGCAGTCAGCAGATCGAATTCCGCTTCGTTGATCGCGTTCAACACAGCCGAACCCGTCAAGGTAGGCCGGTTCCGCTCCCGGTTGACGGTATTCAGGCTCGCCGCAACCTCGGCATCGGACATGGTCGCGTAGCCGCGGGTCAACGGATCGACTTGGAGTTCGGTTTTCAGAATGTCGTAATTCATGGTTCCCCTTTCGCCCCTCGACCCGCGTGGTCGATCAGGTGTTTCGTCGTACCACTCTGGTCCTTGATCCATTCACGCTTGACTTGGCAGTTCGTCGAGTCGCCTTCAATCCGGACCATCGTGTCGATGTTCCAGCCTTGCATGGTGCCGATTCGCACCGCCTCGCAGTTTCTCAACACGACGCCCACGGCCATCCGGCCCTTGGGCTCCTGCCAGTGACTCAGGCGGTCGATCCGGGATCCGAACGAGTCCTCGACCTGCAAGATAGCCGAGCCCTTCAGCCGCTCGCTGATAAAGCCGTCGAGGCTGCCCGCCCAGAACTTCCGCAGCCGGACGACCGGATGCTTACCGCTATCGCAGTCCTCGATCCCGAGTTGCCTCACGTCCGCTGCACCCGTGATGGTTACGATCGGGGCGTCGGCACTTGTGACGTCATGGATACTGAGCCCGTAAATCGATCCGGCCGAAAGCCCGCTGGCGTCCAGTGCAGGGCCCTCGCAGTACATCACGCCGAGATTTCGAGCGTGCAACACCCAGCCCCGGTCAATCTTCAACCCCATTCCGCGAGTACGGTAGAACGTCAAATTCTCCAGCACGCCCCGGTGGACGTTATCGACGTACAAACCCCTAGCCTTCTTGGCACCGTCGAAATTCAGTCCCGACAGATGTGGCGAGTGGATCTCGCCGTCCACGCCAATCAGTCTCAGGATATAGTCGTCCGTCTCGGGCCCGCTCCACTGGAGACGCGCACTACCGACCGCGCGGATCGTGCAATGGGCCAGCAACGAATTCTTAACGAGGTACGTGCCCGGCTGCAAAACCACTTCGCCCCTGTCCTTCCACGCCTGGTCGAGAGCGGCCTGAATGTCTTCAGCCGCCTGGGCCGTGCCGGCGAAGGTCAGCAGCAGGAAAACGAGCAAATATCTCATGGTACGTACACCGGGCGGTCAAACAACAAAACATCCAGGGACACTGGATCACCGGCCCCCGTGGCGGCAAGGGCCTCGTAGCACACACCTATTGCATAGCCGGCGCCTTGCCCGTTGCCGGCTGTTCCAATCACCACACCTTCGCCTGCAACCGTGCCGGTGCCCACGAATTCCCCAACAGCAAATGTCATGTCTTTCTGACCCGGGAACGTAGTAGTCCAGCCCGACTTTTGCACCCAGCCTACGCCGGCATCGGCGGTATTCGCCACCTGCGTCAACCCGATCGTGTACTTGTCGCCCACCGTCGTCGTCGTCGCCATCTCGTCCTGGTCGCCCGAGACACCCGGCCGAACCACCAACCGCCACTTCGCTATCGTGCCACCCGTGTTATTAGTAAGCTTCGTGTAGCGGTAGTTGTAGCGATCCTCGACGCCGGCATTGTCTACAATGTTGTTAGCTTCCTTAACGCCCGTATCCCCCGTCACCGTCGTTATCGCAACACCACTGACATTGATTGCGTTGTTGGAAACCACGTTGCTACAGGAATCCATGTCCAGCCAGGTCATCGTCGCTCCCGTCTGGAACAGGAACGAATTGCCTGTCACTGTGTTGTTGTAACTCTGGTAGCCAAGCCGAACTGCCTTGCAACTGGCCCCGGTCATGGTCAGCGAGGAGCCCACCACGTTAATGTACGTGGCATTGATAAGCACGATACCTTCGCTGTTATCGAGGGCCGTACCACTTCGCCCCATGAGGGTTCCCTGATAGGATTTTTTGAACAAGAAGTTTGCCCTGGCGTTCCCGCTGGATTTCGGCCCGATAATCATCGGGTGCATCCCGTTGCAGATCACGCCATGCTCTTCGTTGTTCTCCACCCAACTCGTACCAGTAAAGCGGAACCCGTGAGCATCGTTATGGATGAGCCCAGAACCGGAACAGAACCAAATTGCAATGTCACGAACTATAGCCTCATCCGCGTTGGTATTGAACACGAGCCCATGGGTCACGGCCGAGTTTGTGTTGGCCGTATTGGTTCCGTGAATGTCGAGGTTCTGTACCTGGTATCCGTGCCCGCCGGCCCCTGTTGTCGTGTCCTCGTTGCAGAGAATCGCGTACTCGCCGGCCGGCGGGTTGTTGAGCATCTTGATCCGCGAAACCTCGGGCAACACGCCCCGGATAGACACGCCCGGCGGAATCACCGCGCACGGAACGACCCGCCGGAACTTGATGTCGTTGTCGGCAACGTAAGTCAGAGAAGTGGAAGGTCCAAACGTGAAGGTGTCCGTCTTGGCATCTACGGTCAGCACTGTTGCTACATGGTCGTCCCAATAGACGGAACTCGATGGATCAGACCCGCCGGCGTTGTCGTAGATTCGGATAAGCTGCCCTGCCTCTACATCCCCGATATCACCCGTGGTCCACACTTGGGCCGTAACCGTGTTAGTGGCATCAATTTTGCCCGTCCCGGCCCATGCCGTCTCACCGACCTTCGGCGAAACGTAGAGCGTACCAAGCACCAGCACTTCACCACCCCCGGTAGCCGGGCCACTGGCCTCGGCAGCGTCGATTGCGGCTTGGAACTCGACTTGATCGCCGCCGGTTGTCGCCGTGCCGTCGCATCGCCGGACATTCGGCCCGCCGCGGATCGGCCCCCGCCAGTCGGCAGCCACGACGATCTGACAGCCATCGGTATCCTGCCCGCCCTTATGCAAAGTCGCCGGCCCCGAGAATTGCCCCCAGGCAATCCAGCCGGCGCACAAGACGATCAACAATACTATGAAGCTGAGTAAGCGTTTCATTTCACGACCTAGAGTGAATAGTAGAATACGTGAACGATAGTAGCCGCACTGCCCTTCAACTCGATTGCATCCAGGTCGCCGCTGTACGGCAGATAGTCGCCGGCCGCGATCGCCGCGCCCACCTTCGTTGCCGGGTCGGGGTTCGTCCCGTCGTCCGTCCAACGCACGGCATCGTCCTCGACAATGAAGACACAGCGATACGCGCCGGCCGGCACGGTGAGCGTCTGCGCAGTGTCCAGCCCGATGAGCTTCTGATACGTCCCGGTCATCGGGCTGTACTCGGCCTCAACCACCACGGTCTTAGCCAGGTTCAGGCCCGTCTTCGGCACGGCCGGCGGGGGTGTTGCCCACCACGCGCCGACGATCAGGCCGAGCAGCAGCACCTCAATCCAAAAGAACCGCCTGTCGCTCATCATGTACCCTCCAAAAAACGGCCGCTCCGGGAACTTGTCCCGAAGCGGCCGGCTCCCGTGCAACTCAGAAGTTGCGTTTCCTATCATTTTGCTCGACGGCCCGAAAAACTCCCCTCGGCTAGAAGTTCACATTGGCGTAGGCCACGCAGCGGGGCACGTATAGCGCCGGGATCACGTTGTCGACCGCAATCAGCTCCGATCCGCCCGGCTGCGTCTTGCGCTCCGTCCAGGCGTAGATCCCCGACTCCTCGTGGGGGTCTGCCATCAGGTTCTCGCGGACCAGTTCCGACCCCTCGACCATCGACACCCAACTCATGTCGGGCTCGGTGCAGAAGATCGCCTTGTTGTCGGGGATCGTCGCGCTGGTTGAACCGTTGACCTCCAGCACGCCGTCGTAAACGTGGAAGATGAACTGGGGCAGCGGCTTGAACACCACGTCGAAACCGCCGTCCGGCTTGCCGTCGTCGGCGGTGCTCATAATCATCTCGTTGAACACGATGTTCGCCGAGCCGGCCGCGTTCTTGAGGCCCGTGTTGTTCAACACCCACTGATACGTTGAACTGTTGAGCCAGATGTGCCGCAGCGGCCAGCCGTGCTGAATCTGAAAGCACCGGTTGATCTGCAAAAGCTGGCCGATGATCGGAGCATTGGCTGTATCCGACCACTTCATCGTGGCCGTAGCGGTGTCGAAAACCTTGAAGTTCGCGTTGAATGCTGCCGGAACGATGGTGTCACCGTTCAGGTCCACCATCAGAAGCTCGGTCAGGTTGCCGGCGGGGATCTGGTAGTCGATATCGAAGGTCCCGCCGCCTTTCTCGACCAGAATCCAATCGTCTCCCGACCGCAACAGGCCGAAGCCGCCGCGGAACATCCGGCTGAGCATGAACTCGCGCGAATTGGAGAACCGCTGAGCAATGAAGCCCTCTTGTGCCGTCACGTAGCGCTGGCCCGCAACATCAACCTCACCCCACTGCCCGCCAATCGGCCGGCGACGAAAGACCCGCTCATCCTGGAGCATGACCTTTTCGTGCGAGCGATAGATTTGAGCCGACACCTGACCGATGATCTGCGGCGTGCTGGTTGCCGGCCCGGCTCCGGGGGCTCGTCCCTTGGCCAGCGTGCGGGTCTTGTCGAAGATATCATAGACAAAGGAGTGCCCGGGCACCTGTTCGACGTTCGCCCCGCCGGGGAGGCAGCCGAAAAACCGCTGGAACCGCATGTTGGGGCCGCGCAGTTGCGAGATCGCCCGCGTCACAACCGCACTGGACATGATTTCGTCGTAAGTAATGGTAGCCATCGCGCTCCCCCGTGTAGGGTCGTGTCAAACTTTCAAGGTTTCTTCCGCACTGCACGGGAAGCAGTAGGTTCGTTAAGCAACGGCCAGGCTGGCATCCTCGCCGTAAACCGTGATCGCCTTGGCAGCGCCGCCGCCGCCTTCGTTGTCGATACTGATGAACGGTTTCAGGGCTGCACCGGCCGTCAATGCACCGGTTGTTACGACCAGATCACCGTTGACGTAACATCGCGCGACCCGGCCCGCATCAATCACGATTTTGAGGTGGTAAATGGTGCTGAGCGCCAGAGTGATCCCTGTGCTCACGGCAACATCAACATTGGCAATGCTGGTGATGACCTGGAGCAACAGCGGATTCACGCCGTCATCGTCATCGTAGAAGAACGCGACTTGATCGGCGTCGGTTCCCACGTCGTTCGCGTTGGTGAGACACAGGCCAGCCTTCAACAGGTAGTTGGTAACGCTGGCGCCGGTCTTGATCTTGCATTCCCAGGTCGGAGCCGCAGACGGAATGAAGTTTGTGTCCCGCCACGCCGAATAGGCCGCTGTCGCATGGGGTTGCAAGATGGCCTGATCGTTTGCCGCCCCCGCTGTCGTCAAGAGCACACCGCCGGTCGTCGGCACGGTGCAAAGCGCCGTGGTCATGCTGGTGCCGGCCACGCCCATCGCCATGTCGTACTGATACGCAATGTCGCCTGCAATGCAGGGTTTGCCTGCATTTTCCAACGGTCGCCAGTGCAGGGTCATGCGGCCGGACGACAACGACTCCGCGGGCTCACCGCCCGGCGTAACGATCACCAGGTATTGCGTAGCACTAATCCCAATCAGCTCGCAATAAGAGCCGATGATTGCCGGCATGTTGATTTCGTCGCGGGTTGCATCGCCCAGACCGACCAGCGGCGTACCCGAGGCGGCAACCAGATCAATCCCGGTGCCGACCATGTCGTAAAACACTGCGCGAAACCCGAGCCGCGGGGCCGGCAGGGTGAACCGAACCCGGACGACTGCGCCGAGGTTCTTGAATAGCGTGTTGTTGTCGGACTCCAAGACCGTGTAGTCCGTGGCCTTCGTTGTCGCCCGCACGAGTCCGCCGAATGGGTTGCCGGCAAGATCATCGTCCATGATGAACCGGCCGGTCTGACTGAGTGCCGCGCGGGCCATCAGCTCCAGAGCGCCGGTCATCGACGTGGCCTTCGAGTAGCCGGAAATATACAACTGCGACGGCTTCACGCGACCGCCTACCAGGATCGGGGCCAAGAACCGATCAGCCGCCGTCCCGGCCGCGTTGAGCATCCGCTGATCGTTCATCAGGACGCCGAACAGCTTCTCGTACCCGAGAACGCTGGTCGGGTCCCATTGCATGAGCTTGCCGAAGACGGGGCCGCCCAACAGCAGGCCGCCGGGCAGGTTTGTCTCGTCCGTCGCGCCGTTGTTCCAGACGGTGGCCGCGGCGATCACCGCGTCCATCGTGACGCGCTGCTCTTCCTTGCCCCAGGTAATGGCGGCTTCGCGCGTGAAATCGGCTGCGCGCATTCCGGGAAGCGAATAAGCACCGGGGAAAACTGTCATGGCTCGTTACCTTTTTTGATGGGGCGGCCCGCAGCCGCAAACTGTGTCTCGACAACTTCCTTCGCGCGCTCGGGAGTGACTGTACCGCCGGTCTCAAGGCCCGGCGGCATCGGCTCCTCTGTGCCGAACGCCAGTCCGGCTAACGGTCTTTTTTTTGACGGCTTGGGCGTCTGGTTGCCGGCCGTCAGCGCGCCAGCCATCCCCGTGCGGTTCGGCGGCAGTGCCTCCAGGATCTCCAGCGTCCTGTCCAGCTCAGTGGGAATCCGCTTCCCCTCGGCGTCGAGCGACATTTCAAAGCCCTCGACCAACGGGCGAAGCCGCTCCGCGACCATCGCCGGCGTGATCTGCCCGGTTTCGATCAGCGCGTTGATCCGCCGCTGACAATCCCGGCGAACAAAGTCGGCCGCGAACTCCAGCGCAAGTCCGGCTTGCTTCTCAAACGACTCGCGTGCTTGAGGCGTCTGGAATTCAAGGCCCTTGCCGTCCTGGGACACTGTTTTGTCGATGGGCATGATCTCACCTGCCATTGCGATGGGGATTGGCTGTTCTTTGGCCTGCGCGCCGGGCGCGCCGGGTTCGCTCGTCTGATCCGCGGCCTTCTTGCCCGCAATCGCCTTGGCCGCGGTGATGATCCGCTCGGCCAGGTTCTCGGCCATCGTGTCCTCGGGCAGATCGAGACCGACTGACTTCAGCGCGGTAAGCACGTCCTGCATCGACGCCGCACTTGCCTTGGCCGGTGGCTCGACCGCGGGCTTCGGCTCGGTCACCGCCGGAACAACCGGCGCAGTCGCGGGCTCCTCGGCCAGTTCGACGGCACCCTCGGTCAGGAGACTCAATGAGAGGGCCAGCGCCGGCTGCTGATCCGCTTCATTGACCGGCTGGAAATTCGGCTGACCCGGTGCGACGGGATGCTGAACGAGCCCGATGTGGAGCATTGCATCCAGATACTTATTCTTTTTCCCGTCTTCCCAGTCCTTGATGTACGGCGATACCTCGGTCACCGTCGCGCCGACCTTCTCGGCATCGGCGGCAAGCGGCACGTCGAGTCGGCCGTAGAGCGCGCCGTCGTCGCCGATCCAGGTGTCTTCCCAGTAGCCCGCGTAGTCGCGCGAGTCTTTCACGTCCTCGGCGAACGGCACGGACTTATCGTGTCGCCACGGGGCGGGGACCTTCAGCCCATTCGCCCGCATCGACTTGAACGTCTCGACCCAGTGGCGCAAGCGATCGGAGGTGATTTCCACCTCCGACCGCTCGCCCTGGGGAGATCGGGCCATGTACTTACCGGGGCGGAGAATTTGCTTGGTGAACTTCACCACTTACCCCCATGAAGTTCCTGCATCACGCGGGCCCTGCGTTTCACATGCGCTAATCGGCCCGTGCGTTTGTACCAATGGAGTGCCTTGGCGGCCTGAACTCTTGACTTTGATCCCCGGGGCGTGGCCAATGCTCGCGCTCGATACTTGGCGACCTCAGTAGTTCGGCGTTTCTTCAGCGACATCGCCGGTCCTCTGGTTTTCGACCCACCTTCTGACAGCGAAGCTGGCGAGAAACCGGCGCGTCGTGCTTCAGCGCCTCGGTGAACTCACGTAGACCCTGGATGATCTTGTTTTGCTTGGTGGACTTCACTTTCTTCGCCTGCGAAGAATCTCTGCCGCGAAACGACGGTAACGAGAACCCCTGGCTGCACCGTGCGCGCCGGTTGGAATCACCTTGACTGTGCGCCGGCGAATTCTTTTGACCACGCTCGCCACTGGTCGCTCCCGTTAGACGGTCAAGCCGAAAACTTCCCAGCGGGGAAGCACGGGAGCTAAACGTGTTTTTCCCCCTACTGTTCGCATTCTAGGGGCGTTTTCAAAATCCGGTCAAGCACGTTTTTCGACGGCCGTGTGTCGATCTGTGTGCATATAATCCACCGTGAGCCGAAATGGGTTGAAATGATGCCAGAAAAATCCGAACTACTGAGCACCCGTCAGGCAGCCAAGCTGCTGGGGCTGTGCGAAAACACGCTCGTTCTCTGGCGGCGGGCCCACCAGCACCTACCGTTTATCCGCGTCGGCCGCGGGTTCGTGCGGTATCGACGGGCAGACGTGGAGGCAGTGCTGCGCGAGGGGACGGTGGCGCCCAATCCCGCCGACTGCCCGCAGACGCCAGACAAGCAAACGGACGATCCGGCCCGCGACGCGGAGCCGCAATCAATTCAGACTGGAGACAAACCATGACCCTCAGCTACGATCACCTGTTCTCGGACATCGGCCAGTCAGTCGAGGCCATCGACGATATCCACGCGCTGGCCAAGACCACATTCCCCGCCATGGCCGATGAGATTCACGATGAGCTGATCGACGAGACGAACAAGGGCGATGGACTCACGCCCGCTGCCCGGTACGACATTCTCTCGGGGTTCCCCGAGATGTTCGCCGGCTTTCAGGACACCCTCGTCAGTTGGATCGGCGACCTGGCAGCGAAGATCAGCGAGTCGCTGACCGACGTTGACCTGGTGCTCCAGGAGACCAGCCTGCCGTTGGACGGATCGGCTACGGTAGACGACGTGTTGCGAGAATTCTACCGGAAGATGATCGACGACACGGAATCGGTCGATGCGTCGATCCTGAGCATCTGCGGAGCCGATCAGGACGCGGGCACCGCCACGGCCGACGCGAGCAACCAGGGCACCGGCAAGGTGTTTGTGACGCGTATCCTCGACGGATACGCCGCGCCCTCCAGCGGCTTCTCCTCGTTGCGCGAGTACGCCTATGACATCGGCAACGACAAGTGGCCGGGTGAAGCGGGCTACGTCGGCACCGAGTCGCAGCTCGGCGTCACGGCCGAGACGATGACCCTGACCTGTAGCAGCGACAGCGAGACAGACGGCGCCGCGGAGGGCGGAGAGAGTTTCGACCTGATCGGCGGCGTGGCAGGGAACTCACTCTATGACTGGGAATCGGAGGGCAGCGGGCGGGGGCCGAACATCAGTGCGATGAACCAGTCGGGGTTGCTGACCGACGGCGAGTTCGAGAACTGGACCAAGCAGAATGGGAACTACCACCCAACGAACTGGACTGTGGACGCAGGCGGGACCAAGATCGACCGCTCAGAAGACGAGGTTGCCGGCACCTACGCCCTCGAATTCACGGGCGATGGTGCGGTCGCCGCGTATCAGATCAGCCAGGACGTGACCAGCCTCACGCCGCTGAAACGCTACTGCGTTGCCTGCTGGGTCAAGGGACAAGCGGGTATCGCGGTGGGTGCCCTGACGATCCAGTTCGAGGGCACCGGCTACACGGCGGGAACGAATGAGAAGATCACGATGGACGCCGCGGCGCTCGCGGCTCAAGTCGCCTACGGCGAAGAGTATTTCTTCGTCACGATGCCGACCGAGATTCCCACCGACATGGAGCTGGTGGTCAAGATCACGGGAATACTCACCGACACCAAGCTGGTGCTGATCGACCGGCTGGCGATCGGCGAGGTCACCTGGCACGGCGGGGTCGGTATCGCCATCCTGGCTGGCAGCGCGCCGTTCCTACGTGCCGACCGCTTCACGTTTGCCGTGGCCAACGACAATGCGGGCACGTTCCAAAGCTTCTTTCGCCGGTGGTACGGGTTGCAACTGCCGAGCAACAGTGCCGCGGGCGAAACGATCCTCGACGCGTGGGCGGAATAATGACACGATCAGTAATCAAGCTGCCGGGCTGTTTGAAACGAATCTGGTATCGTCTGCCGCGGTGGTGTCGCAGGAAAAAACCGTGGAGCTATTACATCGACGGCAAGAACCGGCTCAGCGCAATCAACTTTGTTGATTTCGACGGCTGGTATTTGGTTGAGTGGCACGACACAGACAGGCTTCCGTTCGTTTGCAGGTTGTTAGTGCGACTATTCGGTAAAGAGGAACGAGTAACGAGTAAATCCGTAACCCCAAGGAGTCCAATCATGTCCCCAACACTCCAATCCAACCCCCTGTACGAGAAGGTCAAGGAGCGAGTCGAACGGCTGTTCGACGTGACGCGCCGCGCACTGGCCGATTCACACCTCACGGTCGCCGAGGGCCAGGAGATCATCCGCAAGTTTCTGGTGGAGGCCAACGGAATGGTGGCCGACGTGGACGCCACCCCAGGCGACCGGCAGCAGTTGTTCACCGACCTCTGCACGGCGGCCTGGGAAGACCTCGGCAAGCCGTTGAACGTGACCGAGCACATCTGGGGCCTCAGGAGTCTGCCCACGTGGATTCGGGAGCGACTCGAGGAGCAGATCGTCGATCCGCTGCTGGGCAGTATCGTCTACTTCAGCGCGGGCGTGGTCTATCGGCTGCTGTCCGAAGAGCCGACCGCGTGAGAATCCAAGGCGTCTAATCTTGAGCCGCAGCGAGACCTTCAACGGGTTTCGCTGCGGCTTCTGTCTGCGCCGCCACAAAGGCTTCCGATAATTGCAACGCCTGTTCGGCGGTGATCTCTACCTCCACTTCCTCATCCCCAGCCGGCCACTTGTATTTGCCGGGCTGGAGAAATGGTTGCTGGGGACTGACGGCCCGATCGACCAGGCAGCAAAGCAGCTCAATGTCGCGGGTTAGAAACTCACCGGCCACTGCCCGCCCGTGTCGCCGCAGTCGGTTCAGGGCCTCGCGCTCGTTCGGAGTCAGGTCCATCGGTCGCAGATCCTTTCTTTTTGGCCGGCACAGTCTTCTCGGCCAACACCTTGTCGAGCCGATCGACCGCGGCGCACAGTAGGTGAATGTCGCAGGCTTCCTGCGTCTGCCGAAGACTGAGGCTGCCCTGCGCATAGTTCTGGAGGCGGTTCAACGCCTCACGCTCGTTCAGGGTTAGGGTCATCGTTACGCCTCGCGTTCTTTCAAGGTTGACTTGGCAAGAGAAATGTATTCACAGCAAACGCTGAAAGAAGAAAGAGACGGATAAACGTCCGCAGGCTGATGCGGCCTCCGCGAGAATATCTCTACACAGGCAAGCCTCAAGGCAGTCACCAACACTTCACGGTCCGCATTATCCAGGGCTTCGTCTCTCATGGTTCGATCTCCTTGAGTAAATCCACGGGAACGGATTTAGGCGGGGTTCTTGAGTTGGTCGATCTCGCAGGCCAGTAACTCCGCAACGGCCTGAAGCGAGCGATCGCGAGAATCACATGGCGTCAAAAGATTCCAAACTTGCTGCCGCACGCTTGCCACGCGGCAATCGGAGTCTTTCGGCCTGAAAGTAAGCTCCAGTTCTACGTATGGTCGTCTCACGGGATGCGCAGCCGTAAGATCGTGCTGTGACATAACGAGGGAACGCAGACAAATAAGCCACGTCTCCTCAACCTGCGACTCGGGCTTTAGCCGCATTGTGAAGTGGTCCAAAACGGGTCCGGGCTGAAGTTCAACCTTCATCGTTCGATCTCCTTGAGTTTCGTTGTAATCAACACGCCTCCGCGCTCGGCAGGTCTTTCAACCGAACAAAGGGAAAAGGAATGTCCCCCAAATCCAACACCGGAATGTTCGCAACCAAGTGCTCCAACTCAGCAGGATTTGCGTGACTTAGCAAATCCCACATCGCCGGGGAGACGTAGATCGTTTCGCCAAACCTTACGGCTTTCTTCATGCCTTCCAACCAAGGAGAAACCTGAACAGAAACACCTTCCATCAATACGCCTCCACACTCGGCAGATCGTCGCGGCAAAACACGCCGCCCGGTGCCGACTCTGCCGAGACGATCTGCGCGGCGTCCGCCGCCGTGTCGATCTGGTCGGCGGTCTCCTTGGGGTGTGCCGTCCACGTAAATAGCTCGCTCTCGCAATCCTCCAGCCATGGCGCCTCTTCGGGCAGAAACACCTTGCCCTCTTTCATGCGGTTGATAAAGTCGGTCGCACACACGAGTTTATCCGCGGAACGTGGGCGCAACGCGCGGGTCGGCAGGCCGGTACGGTTAATCAACTGGAATACGCCGATCCCCAACCCGTCCGGCTCGATCCCGATAAACTCCGGCGCCGTCCCCCGTGTAAGATGCTTTGCGTACGCGCCCTTGATCCGGCTGATAACGTCAGGCACCTCGCACTGCGACCGATCCACGTCCCACCAGCACAGATCACCGTGCGGTGTGACTACCCACGTCGAGATTACGGTCCATGACGCCTCGCGCTTCCAGATGTCCTTGTCGCCGGGGCCCTCGCGCGCCGACGCAGCCGGATCAACCGTCTGGAATATCCGGCACTCCCGCCCGACGTGGAAGGCCCGTAGGTCTTTGCCGTCGTGCCCCAGGATCACGATGTAATCGCCGTTCACCCGATAGTACCGCGCCCACGCCTTTTTGATCCGGCCGTCAAGCGTCACGCCCCAGTCGCCGCGCAACAACTGGGCACACGTCACCGGGTCGGCGCTGGCCATGTCGCCCAGCGACTCGATGTAGTTGCGCTGGTCGATGTACGGGTTGTCCCATACAAACGCCGGGACGTGCGGCCTCGCCGGATGCTGACCGCGATAGAAAGCAAACGTGCCGTTCGGGCAGACCAGCCCGCGAACCGACTGGGGGATCCGCTCGATAAAACCCGGGGGCGTGGGTGCCAGGCCGATCCGAAACCGCTTCCGGACCCAGACGTGATGCCGGCCGCCGGGGTTTGACGCCGACCGCAGACGACACGGGACGATCCGCCGCATCTGACACTCGGGGCAATCGTCAAGGTAGATCGGCTCGCCGTCCGGCGCCGATCCATGCCGTGAACAGACCAGCCGCCGCAACCGCGAGAGCCCGACGTAGATATAGTCCTCTTCGTACAGTTGCGTTATCTCGTCAGCGGCAATGTACTGATACTCGGCCGATTGAAAATGCTCGTAATCAAAGTCGGCATCGAGGTATCCGAAAGCCAGCTTGGCGCGGTTTGGAAAGTGCCAGGTGTGCTCCTGTTGACTCCACCGCGCGTCCGTGCCGTCAAGCCAGGAGTGCGCCCTGTCGATCAGTGCGCCTGCCTTTGTTAGGTCGGCGTAGCTCTTCCGTAAGATCAACGCAGAATACTCCGGAACATCGACGTACTGGAGCGCGGCCATCAACAGTGCATCAGATTTCCCGCCGCCAGCCGCGCCCCCGTAGAACGCCTCGCGATACCCGTCGAGACTGAGGAACGCCATCTGCTTGGGCGTCGGGTCGTGGGGGATGTACGCCGTCCAACGCGGGCGCACATACGACGCCACGTTGGGACGCTGTTCGAGTTCGGTTTGATAATCAACGATCGTGGCCACTAAGATTCCAGCCTCCGCAGCTCGTCGCCCCGTTCGCAATCGCAGTCGTCGGGATGATCCGGCGTATCGTCCGGCGTCTCGGGCCCCAGCATCACGCCGTAGAACTCAGTCCAGTCCAGCGCCTCAGATTGTTGTCCCTGCGCCGCCACAGAAAACTCGTGCCGGCCGTACCGCACCAACTTACCCTTGCCGGTGGCCTTGATCGCTTGGCACAATACTCCCTTCGCTGTCTGGAGAACCTCCTCGGCCTTCCTGTGCTGCACGTCAAGTGCTGCCGCTTCCTTGGCTTTTTTCAGGACGTTCTCGACCGCCTCGCGCAGTTTGTCGTCTTGGTTCATGGTCTCTCCTTGGCCGCCTCTGCGGCTTCACACTTCGCTGCTTTGTACTCTTCCGGCGACATCACTTTTCCGTTAGGCAAGTGACAGCGCCACCACAAGTCCTCTAATTTGTCAAGAGAGGATTTAGACCAGCCAAATGTAAGACAGTTCTGCAAAGCTTCGGCACACTCACGAATCGCTTTGCGTGTTCTCTTTTTCATCACTCGCCTCCTCCGCCTTGGCGGCTTGGCGGCTTCTGCCCAATAATCCTTGCAAGATTCCTCCTTGCCTACGTGATGACATTCCCAAAGACGACCAGCATCCCAATCGCGTATGCAGTCCAATTTATAATCCTGCTTCGCCTCCAACGATAACGCAGCCTGCCAACGGCATTTAGGTTCGTGTCCCATCACTCCTCCTCTGCCGCCTCGACGGCTTCACTACAGCCGCAGCTTGGGTATGTAGCCGTGCTCGACAAGCTGCTCACGCAACTGGATGATCTCCCGGGACTGCAAGAGCATCGCCTCTTTCTGCCGGTCGATCATCGCTTGTTGACTGTCGATCAACTTGGCCTGGCTAACTGCGACGGCCTCGAATGCGTCTCGGCCGTCATCCTGTTTGTCAACCGATTGCTGGCCGGCTTGTGATGGGGCTTCCATCTTCTTTCTCCCTATACGCGAGGCGCTAAACGCACACCGCTGGGGTCCAAAGCTTTCAACAACGGCAAACGTGAAGCTGGGCTAACTATGGCCGTTGCCGTCAAGTTCCGGCTCGCCGTTGCCACTACTCGGCGCCGGGAGCTGCCGAAACAAATTCCGATCATGCCGCACGTCCAACCCGATCGCCTCCAGCTCGGCCATGCCGGCGGCAAGCACAGGGATGGGCGCCGGACACTGAATCTCGATCGAGCCGGTGTGATCCATGGTGCCGTCGATCTCCACGCGCGACTCCTTTCGCCAGCGCTCACGCGCCGGGCCCTGTTCCAACCATGCCTTGGGCTCTTTTAGGTAGACCCGAGACGAGGCATCCACTTCAGTCATCCCCAGCGCTTCTTCGATGGCCAGCGCAAGCTCAGCACAGCGGCGAGCATGGTCGTCTATCAGGTCGGCCTCCCATAATTCCCGTAATTGATCGCCGGTTTCTGCGTCATGTTCCTGGAGCACGGAGTATCCGCAGTCCAGCCAGCGCTCGAACGTGCTCCGGGGGACGCCCAACTTACGGGCTGCTGCAATGGGGTAACAGCCCTCGCCGACCGTAGCGGCAATCGCCTTAATCAGTTGGGGGTATCGTTCTACTCTGCTACGATTGGCCACGTTCGCCCTGCTTGGCACAATGCCGTATCAGTTCTTGGAGCACGTCGCGGTTAGCTACCCGGTCTTGGTCTTGCCGTTCCATTAGTTTGTCAATCACCTCGCCGTAGTGTTTCCGCTGTGCCTCTGATTCCTCGTGTGTCTTCTCTTGTCTCTGGCTGTATTTGTCGTCCATCCGCGGGATCACTCGGGAGACGCCGTACCAGCAGAACCACACTAAGAAGCCAAAGGCCCCCAGTTCGGTAATGAACTTCAGGACAATCCCTCCGTCCGGTAGCGATTCACCCACTGCAAACAACACAACTGCAAGCACCGGGAGCGCGGCGAGCCGGAGTGATTGAATCATGTTCCAGGTTCCTCTTGACAAAAGTGAAAGCATCGCGCCGCGGGGTCCCAACCCCAGATCATGGGCTGGGCCAGGTCAAACCCCTTGGACTCCAAAGTGTCTCGGGCCAACAGCGAGAGGCGGCGAGTTCCGTCCGGGGACCGAAACGTATCGTAATCGGGGATCGTACACTTCCGGGCCGCTGGTGGTTGCAGCCGTGCAATCAACGATCGGAGAAAGCGTTGTGGCGTCACCATCGAAACAGTCCCCGGAACACGCGGCGGGGCGCCGGACAGCCGCCGGGCCCGCAACCACTCACGACAGGCGGGTCAGCCTGCCGGTGCAGATCGCGGTGCAACCGCAACGCCGTGCCGTGGTTTGTGCCAAGCTTCAGTCGATCCCAGTCGGCCCGGGTGAGGCCGTGGGCGTTGACCAGGTGGCTGCCCAGACACATCGGGCACGTACAGCCGGACTCTCTGAGGGTGTGCCGCAGCCGCATCGGTCGGGTGATCGGCTGGCCGGTGTGGACTACGGCGTCCAGTTTGATCTCGCCCGTATAGGGTGCCGCGATCGCCCGCTGATAGGGCGGGGCCACGGGGTGTGCCGCGGCCAGAACGCAGAGCAAAAGACAGTACACGGTTCAGACTCCTAAAACTAGGCTGGTGGCGCACGGCCCGTAGACTTCGTCGGGCACGCCTATTCTGCCGACCATTTCGATCGGCTCCGGTTCGTCGTGGCTATTGCGCACGATCCAGATGACGTTGTTCCGCTGGGTCTCGTCCCAGAGCAACCCACACGGCTCCATCGCATGACTTAACGCGTTGTAACCTCCGTAGAGGGGTCGGCCCGTTGCCAGGATCGTGAGGCACTGCTGGACCATCGACTCCTCGCTCAGCCATCGCGTGTCCCACCACTCAGTCGGCCGGTAGTTGAGTGCGTCCTGCGACCAACCATCCTTGAAGTCGCGAGGATTTAGCTCGTACTCCGGGGCAAACCCGACACTGGCAATCCCTCGCTGTCGAGCACCTGCGATGGCGCGATCACAGTAGTAACCCTGGTTGCGCCAGTTGACAAGCCACGCCAGAGACCATGGGGAGAGGCGGACCGGCGGCTGTCCCTCCAGGGCCCGCGCGTCCATCGTGGCCACCGTTAGGCTATAAGCCCAACACAAGTTCGACCTGCCCTGACTCCAGCCAGGCTTCAGCACACCGCTGGCCTCCTGGTGGTACATGGCGAATATCTTGTGCTCGTGGCAGTGCCGGATCACCTCCTTGTAATCCTCTGGCTGAACGAGCTTGTCCGGATAGTCGAGCATCGGGACGAGGCCCATTCGCTCGGCCTCCGCACTGCCGCAGATCGTCGTGCGCGGCAGGCACCCGGGCATCCCGTTGCCCACGGTCGGCCGGCGAATCAACGCGGTATAGCTTGAGTCGTCGTACCTCATCGCGGGGCCTCCAATAGTTTCCAGAGTGCCGTAGGGTCGGCGGGCAACGGGTAATCGCGGATCTCGCCGCCGTCGATCGGCGCCAGCGCAACCCGCGGCAAAGCGTCACCCTCAATCGACTTCCACCAGGGCTTCAGCTTCTCGGGCAAGCCACCGGGGCCGGTGCAATCCTTGTCGTACACGCCCAATAATACGTGACCGCGTTTCTTCAGCTCCTCGCGTAAGGTGAGACTGCCGAGGATCGTCTGCTGCCCCTGCGGTAGGTTTTCCAGGTCGAGTGCTTTGAGGAAGAAGGCAACCTGATACTTCCGATCCACGGGCGGCGGTACGGGCGGGTCCGGCGGCGTCGGTGTCCCGACCACAACCTCGTGGACGATCAGTTGGTAGGCACCCGGGATATTCACGTCGGCGATCACGGCGTAGGCCGTTGCGGATTTGGCCCAGATGATGAGCACAAGGTTCCCGCTGCGGTCGGCCAGATCGAGCACCATCGCATCGGCGGGCTTGTGATAAAATCCCCACTCGAACGTGGCGAGGTGTTCGGCCGGCACGCCCTTCAGCGTGAACACCGCCGGCATCCCGGGCTCGACCTCGGTGGGTCCGATCACCTCGGCGCCCGTGGGCGTGGGGACCGCCGCGAAGGCGAACGGTCCCACGCGCGATAGGGTTTGGGCGTGGGATGGGACAACAAGCAGCAGTGCCGCTGCGACAAGAGCACACACTTTACGATTCACGGGATTCTCCTTGTTAAAATCGTCCGACAGTCTCGGCCTGGAAGTTCAACGGCCTCCTAGGCCGCGCGTTTTTGGAGGTTCGCCATCGCCTGCATGTATTCCACAAGCGAGACGTTTTCGCGCGCCGCCCTGGCCATGAAGAGTGCCAAGATCATCTGGATCAAGGCGATGATCGTCTCGATGAGTTTCTGCCAGTCGATGTTCTCCCAATCAATCGCACCGCAGGCTTCCGGAGTCTCGTCAACCAGCCTGCCGAACACGAGTTCGGCGCGTTCTTCCGCCGTCTTGTCCAAGAACGCCGGATCTTCGCCCTGGAGATCGACGAGCACCCGCCGGAGGTTGCGGAACGTCAGACCCAGAGTACGCCGCTCGCGCAGGGTCAGGTTCCGACGACTCGCTACAGCTTCGTTTGACATGACTTCACTCCTTGTGAAACGGGAAACATGGTCTACTGTGCATTCTATCCAGCGATCATTGCCCGGCGGATCGAACTGCTGCGCCTCACGCACTCCATGCACGGCCACAGGTACACCAGTCCGCCGCAGCCGGGACACCGATCGGCCTTTCGCTTGTCTCGCCATCCTCTGCCAAAGTGTCCATTGAGTGCCCGCTGGACGGTGCCCTGGGACACCCCCACAAGTTGGGCAATGGTCCGCATGTTGAACCCGCTTAGGTGGGCGGCGACGATCTGCCGCCGTTTAGCCGGAGCCAGGTGCATTTCAGGTCCTCCAGTTCCTCTACGACCGTTTCCGTACTGTCTGCCACTAGGACTCGCCCTCCTGCCTCTTGGATCTGCTGTACCGTGTATGCCTGTCGGGGCCCCGGCTGCCTCCCCGGGGTCTTCAGCTCGATCAGGAGCCACTGGCCGGAGTAGCAGACGATCAGGTCGGGGATGCCCCCAGCTTGCATAGGGTGCCCCGCCAGTTTGTGCCACCAGATCGGCTCACCCTGCGCCCGGAGGCGCTTCAGGTGCCGGATGATCGTCCGGGTGATACGGCCTTCAGGGGTCATCGCTTTTGTTCTACCGCCTCGGCGGCAACAACCGGCAGCGCCCCGGGCCTGGCTATCAGGATGTTGTCCGACTTGCAATTCCCGCACGTCTTCGGCTTTTCTTCTGAAGGGAAGAGCCGCAGTTGGCCACAAGACCTGCAACGGTATTCCCAACTGCGTTCCTTGCTGCACATCACCAGTTCTATCATCACTCCTCCTCTTCTGTCTTGGCGGCTTCACGTACTAGGTCAGCCCCCAAGGCGTCAACCCACTCTCCGCAGAGATCGTGTATGTTCTCGGCGATTTCAAGAGACTCCTCTGTTGATCGTGTGGTGTCTGTGATCCACCCTTTAACGCAATCAACCATTTCTTGAGTTGTCATGGTTCCTCCTCGCCGCCTCAGCGGCTCGCCTGTGCGCGTAATACGCCGCCGCGTCGGCGGCCATCCGCTTGTCATACGCTTCCTCTTCTTTTGCAAATTGCCGATCCGCCTCGTTACAAGACGCGGGATCGAGACAACCGCCGTCGGCAGTCCAGGCACCACAATGCGGGCAATGAGAGTTCCCCTGCGCGGGCCCGCAAGAATGGCAATAGAGATCCCCACACATACATGGCATAGTTCACCTCTCTTTAGAGTCTCGGCCTAGTCGTCGGCTTCGTCTACTAGGTTGGCGGCTTCCTGGCCAATTCGCTCTTCCTGGATTGCTGCATGTACGGCCTCATGTACGGCCTTGCGTTGATGTTTAACGGCCTCAAGTCCAACACGCGCCACGGTCTCATATTCATCCGGGCGCAAGTTGGCAGAAGCGAGTTCATCCATCAACCATTCTTCGGCAGCCTCCAGAAGACCGTCTTCCGGGCGATTGCCTGGAATCATTGAAACAGTAACGCCCGGTGGTAGGTTGCTCGTCATTGTCCTCCCTCCCTTTAGGTCTCGAACCTAGTGCCGCTTCGGCGGCTTTCACAAACTCGGTAACTCTTGTCTCGCCCGCGGAAAGACCCGCGGATCGTTGAGTATCACCAGCCGCCGTCTTGCGCGGCTCACGCCCACGTAGAACACCCGCTGCTGCTCGTCGTGCCCCTCCGGCGTCTCGGCACCGCGGATACACGGGCCGCTGAGTGTCGTGCAGACCATCACGTTGTCCGCCTCCGCCCCCTTCGCACTGTGGATCGTGCCGACGCGGATGCCGGGCTTGGCAACTGCCTCCGCGCCCCAGCGGTCAACGGCCTGCGTGTAGTCTGCGGCCCCCTCAATCCACTGTTGCCACTTGCCCCGCTTGATCCCGGCGATTAGTGCCTCGGTTGCGCCCAGCTCGGTTAGATCGTGGCGCATCACCCACGGATATTGAGTCTGGGCGTCCTCCATGTCGGCAAACCGTTTTTTCGTCCCTCGCGTTAAGAGCTGGTCCCCGTTCTCCCGGCTCTGCAAGTATTTGAGCACCTGTCGCCACTCGCCGCCGTCGATCGGGGCCCCTGCCTCCAGGTTGCGGAGTGCCTGGATCGCCGCACTCCGTACCGGGGCGTTCCACCGCCCGCCGCCGCGGGTCGAGACCCAGGGGATACCGTTGCGATCCAGGTAGTCCCCGAACTTGCCGGCCAGATAGTTGGTACGCGATAGCAGCAGCCAGTCGTCGCGGGGATCGAGCCCGAGATCATCGAGTTTCGTCGCCGTCTCGCAGTCCCCCTCATGTTCAGCCGGGGTGATCCGTCGGTCCCAGTAGTCAGAGCACCGGGACAACACCCGCTCGGCCAGCGCCAGGACCGGCGCAGGGCACCTGTAGCTCCGGGGCATCACCCGCTCCTTGTCCGCCGGCCAGCCCATCAGCCACTTCGGGTGGGCGCCACACCACCCGTAGATCGACTGAAACGGGTCCCCCGCGACATAGACCCACTGCGACTCGGACGCCAGCCGCTCGCAGACGGCGTGGAGCAACGCCGACACGTCCTGCTGCTCGTCGAAGAACCAGGCGTTGAGCGCAGGCGGCTCGCCCCGCGGCTCACAGCGGGTTGCCCCGTACTCCGCGGAGAATCGCCAGCCCGCAAACTGGGCCAGCAGATCGACGAAGTCCAGCCGATGATCCAGCCGCTTCGACTCCTCATATCGGTCGATGATCTGCTGACAGTAATCGAGCGGCGGCGTCTGGGGATCGGTGTGCTCCGCCTCTTGCCATACTGCCGCCAGGCTTTCCAGGCGGTTGCGGGCGGCTGCCCAAAAGTGCAGGGCGCGAGTGGCATCCGATTGCCGTTCGTCCGTGTTCTCCGTGTAATATCCGTCTGCCTCGCGCCCCGCCAGTCCTATCGGTGCCTGGACGGCGTTCTCAATCCATTGGCGGCTCTCCTTACAGTCTGTCAACAACGCTTCGCCGACGCCCAGACATTTCATGCACGTACTGTGGAGTGTGCGGAACCAGCCCGCTTGCTCCAGTTGATACACAGGCACGTTGAATTGATCGGCGGCCCGCCGTGCGGCTTCACGTCTGGCGGCCCGGGTGAATGAGCAGAATCCCACTTGCATCACGTCCCCGCCGAGGTGGGCGACCGTCTGCTGCATGGTCCGCAGCAGATCAGCCGTCTTGCCGGTTCCGGCGCCGCCTATTAGTTTGGCTACTTGCATTTTCCAGACCGTCCAATATCGTGACCAATTTCAACAACTCACGATCCAATGTTTTGATTGTTGGCCGAAGGTTGCGTGGGATACGGCTTTTCACTCTCCGTTCAATCTCATACGTCGGGCACCATGACGGGGTAAGCCCGATCCGGGACAAGAATTGCCGGACTTCCTCTGCGTTTTTGATCTGTTCTTGCAGGGCGAGATTCTGCGACTCGACTTTGTGAATCCGTTCGGCGATAGTCTTTTGCAGGCTCCTGGATACCCGGCGGCCCAGGTCATGGTCTAGGTTCCGTTGCTCCAGCCACTTCTGCCATTCTTCCCTGGTCGCCTCCCGTGAATAGGTATCGCGCGTAACCTTCGCCCGGCATATCAGCACGTAGCGCCAGAGATCCTCGGGAATATCTACCTGCCGGCGTTGGGCTTTCTTCCGGCAGAAAAGGCGGGCAAGATTCGTTGACGCAACTAACAGGCCAGCCTCAGCCGGGAGTTCCTGGGGGTCGATGATCTTGGGTGGGGCCACGAAGTAGAACTCATTGCAGTAAGGCAGGTACAAATGCCACTTGTTATCCTGGACAAAATCGGTCCGCGAAGACTTGATTTCGTAGGCGGTGACCAGCGGGTTCGTCCAAGAACGTTTCATCGTCCAGGCATCCATCCGGACATAAGGCTCCACAGCCCGTTGTGTCGGCCCAGTCTTACACTCGGACACAAACACATCGCCGCCGTGTCTGACTATCAGCAACTCCAGAAGGCGTTGTGCTGTGTTCATTTCAATTTGGCTATACGTGAGGGATTTAATTTAGGTGTTGTCGGCTCGCGATGATTGCGATAGATCGTTTACTCCGCAAACATCTGCTGCTGTCCCGGCAGCGGCTTTACCGCGCCCCGATCTGCTATATGGTTGCCCCTGAACGGCGGGACGAGGGGCGCCCGCTTTTTTCCTGCCTGCGTTTTCTGCGCCTGCCGCAGTCCTGGGTTCACTGCCAAGTGACAGTCCGCACACAACACCAGGCCGACCGGCGGCTGCTTGCGCAGCCCCCGCTTGGTCACCTTCCGCCCACACGCTGCCCGGCGAGTCTTGCCCTCGATGCACACGTGGAACAGGTGGTTGTCGTCCGTGTCGATCCAGTACATGGGTCACGCCTCCGGTTTGTAGTTCATCCAGACACACTCCGTCATCCGCCGCTTCTGTGCCCCCCCCGCCGCGTTATTGGGCAGATCGAAGTCTACCCGACGCCATTCCCAATCAGCCGCATGTCGGTCATAGGTTGGATTGCGGTAACCGGATAGCAGGAATCGCCCCTTGATATGGGACAGCCGTTTCAACAGGTCAACGTGTTGAGTCTGCGTCATTTCGTACCGATAAACTTCCTTGGCGGTTCTCGCGTCGGGCCAGTAAGGCGGATCGAGGTAGAATAACGTTTCAGGCCCGTCCTGTTGCCGAATCACATCGAGTGCGTCACGGCAGAGAATCGCCACCCGTTTCAGTCGGGCGTGTACTTCCGGCAGGCCCTCGATTGCCGACAACCACGCCGACACCTGTTCGTTCATCCCCCGGCGGGTCCGTCTGCGGCTGAGTGTGGCAAACTCTTGCATACGGCCTGCAAGGGACTGACGGCAACGGACAAAGAAAGCTACCGCCAATTCCACGCGAGTCGATGGCGACCGTAGCCCTTCCTCGGCATCCCGGAACTCGGCTTCGCTGAATGGAACTGCCTGGATTTCGCGGATGAACGCCGGAAAGTCCCGAGCAGATTGGAGCACAGACCAGAACGTAGTCAGAGACGCGTCAATATCGTTCACCACCTCCGACACCCCCTCGGGGTCCTTGGCTAACAGCACGGCCCCGCCGCCAAAGTACGGTTCGACATAGTGAACGTGCGGCGGCATCAGCTCGACAATCCGCCGTGCCAGGTAGTGCTTGCCGCCGTGCCACTTGATGGGACTGCTCATCTTTTACACCGCTTCCGCTACCAGAGGGGTTAAGGTAGGTAACATGCGCGCCAACTTGGCGTGCTACCGTGCGCGAAAATCATACCTAAGTCCTTACGTACCAAGGAGTGCGCGCCAGTGCGCACAAATCGCCTAGTTGAAACCACTTTTTTCTCCCTCACGTATAGGCGCGCGCGCGCTCCACCAGCGCGGCGGCGGTCAACTCGGTGTATCCCTCGGCCGAGAATTGCATAAATCGCTTCCGCTTCCCGCTGTCCAGCGTCAGCGTGTGTTCAGTGGCCCCGTAGCGGCGGACGATCCGGCTGAGATCCTGCCGAGTGATTTCCCCGCGGTAAGCGTGCCTGGCCGTCTCGTACAGGGCCTCGAATTGGAACCAGACCGATCCGTCGTCGCGCTTGAACGTGGGGGCGGTGCTCGGCTTCTTGCCCTCGTCCAGCGTCCACGCCTTTTCCAGCTCAGTCCAGACAAACTGGGCGATGTAGACTCGCCGCTTCTCCTCCGGCGGCGCCTCCCTGTGTTCGGCGCCCCGGACAAGCCGTTCAAACAGTGACGGCTGCCAAGTCCCGCTATTGTCTCGCTGCCGCTTATCCCAGTTGGTGGCGAAGCTCCGGGGCAGTGCGCAGTTGGCTTGCTTGAGTGCCTGGACGCGGATCTGGGGCCCCGAGCAGCACTGCTCGGCCGTAAGGTTGAGGCACTGGTTCTCGGCCGCGTGGAATTGTGGGGCGTACAGCTCGTACATGGGCGGGTCGCTATCGACAATCACGATCCGCCAGTCCTTGATCGGCTTCAGCTTGAGGCCCTGGTCGATAGGTGCCGCACTATCGCCGATCGTTGCATTCACCTCGTCGGAGAGCCGCCGTTGCTTCTCTCGCTTGAGGATCGAATCAAAGTCAGCACGGATCTTCGCCTCGTCGTGCGGCGGGTGATTGCGTGAGTTGACGGCCGAGATTGCCTGGTAGATGAATTCCAGCGTCTCTTGATCTTCCAGGTTGGCGATGCTCCGGAACATCTTGCCGAGGTAGCTGATTATCCCGCCAGTCCGCTCCCCCTCGGGCAGGCCCGCGATGATCCGCTGCCAATGTTCCTTAGGTTTTCGGCCTTTCGTCGGAGGTGCCAGGTTTGTCTCCCCCGCGAGATTCCAGAGTCGCGTCACTACAACTTGCGGCAGTTCGGCAAGGTCTGCTGCCTCTGGCGGAACGAGCCAGGTGTATTGCTTTCCGCTCAGCACGCCTTCGTGGTAGTGGATGCTCGGCGGGAAGACGCTCTGCGCGCCCTTGGCATCGTTGCCGGTGCGGACTTCCAGGTGTCCGATCTCGACCTTCGCCCCAGACGGTAGATCGTCGCGCCACCGGAACAGCCAGTGTTTGCCGCGACCACCGGCAAAACAGACGGTCACAGGCACATCACCGTCGAACAGGGTCAGCAGGTCTTTTTCAGAATCGGGATGATCGCCTTCGATTTCGCACAGCCCCGACGCCGGCCCGAAGAGGACCCCGACGTTAGCCCGCGGGTACTTTTCCCACCACTGGCGGATTTGGTCGGGGTCGCAGGTTGCCAGAGTGGGCCACTGCTTGAACCACGGGGCCTTGCCGCGGCCCCTGACGGCGCCCCAGGTACGGACGGGGATTACCCGCCAGCCGTAGCCGGCGTACTGAAGAGCCGTCTCAACTAAGGCGCCCGGATTGTCCATGCGCTACTCCGTTTGGCTTTGTCGTTTATCCGTCCGGCACCAGCACGCCCGATCGGAAGTGCTTACCGTATTCCGACTGCCCCTTTCCCGGAATCCTGATTCTCAGGAACCGGGCGGCAGTCTCCAGCGAAAACTTGAACGCCATGGGCGGGATGAACACGTAACCGTCGTTGTTGACGTGCGTGCGGTTCAGCCATGTTCGGCGCTCATAGTCGTCATGTCCCTCTTTCTCGGTCCGCGGCGTATCGTGTTGCCGGGATTGTGAGTATGGGGACAACGACTCTAGCGTAGCAACAGCAATTCGCATCTTTCGTCCTCTACGGTTTGGGGTTACTCAATCACTTCAAACGTTACACTTCCTCTTTTCAAAACCACGGCTGACCGTGAGTGGTCTCACTGTTTCCTTGCCTCCAGCATGGCATCGGCCTCACTCGCCAACCCGTCTAAGGCGGTAGCCAAGTCCCGAATTTGGTCTACGGGAATTACAACGCAAAACGTGCCGTTACAATCGGTAAGACTGCCACGGCTGGCCATGTCCCGCAGTCGTTCAGCCGCCTCCCGGATCGGCTTCGTGGTCATCGCAGTTCGCCTCCGTTTCTGATCTTACGTTCAGTTAAAAGCACGGCGGGCCGGATTCCCCACCCGGCATCCCACCCGGCATCCCAATCGGCCTCAATGGGCGACAGTCCCTAGCCGACTCTCAAATCCCCGGCGCTGCCACGCCGCCGCCGTGCCGTTTACACATTCGCAAGGCAGCGTTCGGCCGCCTTGGCCGTCTCGAAATCGCCACCACGCAACGCCAGCGAAATCAGGACCTCCAAATCGTTTCGCCAGCCGGCCCGCAGGTCTGCTTTTTCCTGCTCCAACTCGGCAACTTGTTCTGACAGACTCATCTCACGTTCTCCTTGGGTTAGAGTTGAAACACGGCGGGCCGGATTGGTTTAGTGCCGTCTACCGACTGTGAGGACCTTCACCCTATCCACCCGAAGGTTCTAAGAGTTCGTCAGTCTCGTGACGCGAACACGCCGCCGCCGTGCTGCTATCCGTTCGCCTCCGCCACAAAATCACTCCGCTGCACCTGGAACGCCGCAATCACCGGCACGTACTGCTGTTGCAACGCCCGGATCACCGGGTACATCTTGGGATCAAGCCGGTCCATGGGCGTAGGCTTGATCTTTGCATACTTCTTCCCTCCGGCGTTAGCCGCCGCCTCCAGGGCCAGATGGGTGATGAGCTGCCAGTAGCTCAATCCCTGCCCCACGAGCATCGCCAGGTAATGCTTCAGGTTAGAGATCGACCCTGGAGTAGACAGGATGAACAGCGGCAATGGGCGCCCCGGCGAGAGCAACAGGAGCAGCCGCCCCTCATTACAGTTCCGACTCCACGGGCCTGCCTCCGGTTTACTCCCTGGCTGACTCTGGGGGCAGAGTTGGCAATTCCAGGTGCCGTCTTCGTTCTTGGGGCACTCGCAATTCGGCGTGCCGATTCCGTGCAGGCAATCACTGCTCGTACACAGCGGCGGCCCTGCACCCAGGTCTTGCGTCCCCCACCACGCCCGCCGCCGGCTGGTGTGGATCAACACGCCCTCCAGTGCCGGCACGGTCTTGCCCTCGGGCAGCGTCCAGACGGTTGCGCCGCCGGTGGGCATCGGGACCCGCAGGTCGAGCAATGAGAGTGGTTCGCCTTGCAGGTTTTCCTGTATCAGGGCGAGCACGGGGTTGTCTGGGTTCAGTGCCGGATACTGGTCCGGCGAGAGCACGGCAAGGTCCGTGCCCGGACTGTCATTCTGGTTGTTCTTTTTCGCACACACGAGAAGGTTCCTTTTGGTTAGGATTGTAAACCGGCGCACATTGCCGGTTCTTGACCGCGTACATGACCATCTTCGATAACGACAGATGCCCCACTACCTTCCTCCCCAACCATTTCCAGCCAGACCTGACCATCGTATTCCGCGGCAACGGTCGCGACTTGAGCCAGGCTGTCTTCATCCAACAGGGACGCATCCCGAATCAGGACTACCCGGAGGTTTGGGCTGAGGGCAAGGCCCATCGCAACCGAAACGGCAATCTGTTCGGCGCGGCCAGCTTGCTCAAAAGGTAGACCACCAAACGTCACACCCTCTTCTCCGAACCCCAGGCCCTCTACGGGGAACTGAGCCTCGGTGATCTGCTTGGCTTTGGCTTCATCAATCTGGGCGATCTTGGCTGTATAACCACCCGCCTTGGTTTGCAACTCCGCTAACTGCGTTTCTTCCGCAGCCCGACGTGCATTGGCCTGGACCTCGTTATTTACACGTCCGATGTCGGCCAACCGATCGGCAAGCTCTTGAATGTCCTCGTCTTGGAGTTGGCCAATCTTGGTCTTCAGGGTTGCCGCGGTCTTCGTGGCGGCCTGCGCCGTCTTTTCGGCAACAGCGAGCTTCTTTCGCGCCTCGGCAAGGCGCTTCTCCAGCTCGGCAACGAAAGCCACCTGACTGTGTGCAAAGCACACGGCCGCTTCGGCGGCTTGCTCAGCACCTTGGCAACTCAGTCTTTCCGTCTGATTCCGGCAGTTGATCTCTTGCCGGCGCTTCATCTCCGCGCTCATCTCGCTGGGATCGACTTCTTTCTCAGGGGCATCCGGATAGACCGGCATCCCTGCGAACCTTGCCTGCGTAGCCTTGAGTTGGCGGTTGACTTCCGTGCGATCGTGATAAGCGGTTACCCGCTGGGCATCCAACGCAGTGAAGTCGAGGCCGATCAGCTCCTTCAGGGTTTCCGCCTGTTCTTTCGGCGCGAGCCGGATGAAGTTCGTCGGGTCGAAAGCGAGCTTCCCGTACAGCCCATCCAAGATAGCTTGGGGTGACGGAGCAAGGTATCCATTCTCTGTTCGGATCTCAACCTCGCTGGTGCAGTCTTTTCCCTTCCGTCGAAACTTACGCTCGACAATCAGGGTTTCCTGCCGATTCTCCATCGGCACGTTTTCAACCTTGATCCGGATGGTCGCGCTGTCTTCGCCCTGCTTGATGGGCTGACTCGGAATGGCTTTCTTTCCGCCCAGCGCGTACATAATCGAATCGAGGACGCTGCTTTTTCCGGCGGAGTTCTTGCCCCTAATGATGACCACCGCCCCATCGGGCGTGATCTCAACCACCGACAGTCGCTTAACCTGAGCGACCTGTAGCTTAACGATCCGGCTATGGTTGTTCTTTTTCGCACACACGATTCAGTTCCTTTCGGTTAAGCTACGGCTTGGTCAAGAAACGCATCCGAGTAAGCCCGATCGGGGATCTGGACAGGCAGCACGTCCTGCGCCAGTGGATCGGTCCAATCACTTTCCTTCAGCCGCCGGGCAAGGTCGCGGCGGGTCGCCCGGTTTTCCTCGCGCGCCAACTCCAGCAGCGCGTCGGGCAGCCGGTAGACTCGGCACTCGTATGCCGGCCGGTTGTTCGCCGTGATGATCCGGTGGTCGCGCACTGGATAGCCGAACGCCTCCAGACCGTCCTCGTACCACGTCAGTTGATGGTGATACCCAAATTTCACGGCATCGCCGCCAAACCACCGTGGATCGTGCTGGCGAGTGGTCTTGAACTCAGTCAACGTGACACCGTGCTTGTCGCCATTGCAGATCAGGTCGGGCCGTGCCCGAAAGTCCAGGCCGGTTTCGTCGTCATGCCAGACGATCGTGTGCTCTTGGTGCAAGATCGACCGCAGCAGTTTCCGCGCCTCGGGGTGGTCATAGACGTTCCGGACCATTGAGCGGATGCCAGCCATCTCGGCGGCCGTGAGCATCAGCCGGTCCGCGTGCTCCGCTTTCCATTGCAGCCATGCGCCGCCCTTGCGGTGCCCCTGACTGTTGAGCACGTCGGCCGGGATCTCCACCACCACGCCGTCAATCCCGCCGGGGCTGGTCAGGCAGGCATGGGCCACGGTGCCGAGATCCCAGCACTGTTTTTCCTCCGGCGGCCACAACGGCGGCCGGGCAACGTGACACCCATAGAAGAGCGGCGGCGACTCGCGCAGGGTTTTGATCTGCGAGTTCGACCACTCGCTACGGGCGTGGTACTCGGCCAGGGTACACTCGATGTGGCGGGCTTTCTTGGTCATCGCTTCTTCCGCCTTCCTTTCCCCGTCTTCTCGGCAGGCTCCGGTTCCGGCTCCGCCGACTCCACGGCCGCCGGCTCGGCGGGCTGTCTGTCGGCGGCCGGCTGTTCGCCCGCCAGCACATCAAGCAGCTTTTGCAGATACTTGCGCCGCCGGCGGTACGGGCCGCTGATTTCGGCTGCTGCGGCTGCACGCAACGCACGCCCCTCCTTGGCAAACGCGGCCAGCAGGTTCTTGCGGAGAGCAGCACGGCCCTCCTTGAAACCAGCCAGAAACTCAGCCGACATTATTCGGTAACTCGTTTCCAACTCCGCAAGTTCCGCCTGAACCTGGTCCACAGTCACACGGGAACGATCAGACAACATGGCATAGCTCCTTTCGGTAGGTTTCGAGGATTCCAGAAATCACGTCCTTGCGCTCCACTAGCACCTTCTCCAGGTGCTCGTCAACGGTGTTGTTTGCAACCAGATGATAATGTTGCACGGACTGTGTCTGCTCCTTGCGCACAAGCCGGGCAAGACTTTGGTCGTACTCCAGCCGTGAGAATCCCTTGGAGTAATAGACGGCGTAGTGGCTGCGGGTCAGATCGACGCCCAGCCCGCCCGCCGAGACTTGCACACCCAGCAAGTCAATACTCTCCGGTAGCATCGCGTCGACCAGATCCTTGCGCGTGCCAGACAACTCGCCCCACCGTCGCCCCGTTGCCTGGGCCACCTCCCACACCACACGGAGGTCATGCCGGAACCGGCAAAACACCACTACCGGCTCCCGCTGTGGAATGTCGGTCAGCAAGTCGATCAGCAGGTTGCGCTTCCCCTCGTCAACCGCCACCTCTTCCTCAGTCTGCTCAGTCACGGCAAAGCCACTCGTAAGCTGCTGGAGGCGCAGAAGCCGCACCAGCGCGTTGGCTGCCGTCACAGTGCCCTCGCCGATCTGGGCAATCAGCTCCGTTTCGAGGTCCCGGTAGACCTGCCGGGCGAACGGGCACAGGTCGAACGTCCGGACGTGATGCTGCACGGGCGGCAAGTCGAGTACGTCCGGCCCCACCTGATAGGCAAGCAGCCGGAAATTTGCCCGCAGCTCATCCTGATTCTTGTACCCGGTGACCTGCTGGGGGATCATCGGATTGCCGCATATCGCGTAGTGGTTGCGGAACTGGACAAAGCTGGTGCCCAGGATGCCGGGGTCGAGGAACCGCAGTTGTCCGAATATATCGAGCGGCGTGTTTGCCGGCGTGCCCGTCAGACACAGCCGCCGCGCGGCCACCCGCCTGAGCTTCGCGGCGTAGCGGGATACGGCCGAGTTATGACTTTTGATCCGGTGGCTTTCGTCCAGGATCACGCAATCCCAGGACCGCAACAGGGACCACGCGGCGAAGTGCTCGCGCCACGCCGATTCATAGTTGATGAGCACCACACCGAGTTCCATGCCATCTAGTGATGCAAGGAACTGGTGGGCTCGTTCCACTCTCTTCCGGTTGCCGCCCTTGTCGAGCACGAGCACTCGGGCATCTTCCGGCCCGTGCAACCGGAACTGCCGCGGCCACACCTGGAGCACGGACACGGGGCAGAGGATCAACACCCGCCGGCATCCCCAGTTGACCACGAGGTCAATCGCCACCTTGCTCTTGCCGGTGCCCATCCACATCCCAAGCAGCGTGGCCTCGTGTTGGGCATTGGCGAAGTGGTAGGCCGTGACCTGGTGGTGCCACCCGTCCGTTTTGCGTATCTCTGGCTGGGGAAGTTTAATCCACGCGCGATCAATCGATGGTTTTGAATAACAATCGCCATCGCGGATCGCTGCTGCCATGCACGTACCCACGTCGAAACTTTCCGACGCCTCGATGATCTCGGGTGCGATCTGCGCCTGCCCATCGAGGTGCGAGCACAGCCGCCAGGCGGTGGCCGGTGTGAAGTCGCAGGTCCACTGCTGTTGGGCCTTATTGAACCGGGCGTTGGGCAGTGTGTGGCAGAACTCCACAAGGGTCGGCGAGTAAGGCGACCGCAGCAGGAGCCGAGAACGATCATCGGATAAGCTGAGGGTAATCATTTATTTTCCGCTTTAATTTCAATCGCTTCCATCCATTCCGCATCTTTGTCACAGCAACCGCTATCCCATCGTGCTCACCTCCTGTTATCCAGATTCACGTTTTTCTGCGATGCAATCATAGCAATCTTCCACATACCAACCGTGTTTGTCACACCAATAGATGCCGCGGGCGAGCACTTCAGATACACCGTACTTTGCTGCACACTGTTCCGAGCAAAAAAACGGTTCGGCACAGCGGCTGCCTGGGGTGTTATTGACTGCACGGTCGATGCGAAGAAGGTGCCTTGCTGATTTCTCTTCGCAATAGTGACATAAGCGTTTCATCATTCACTTCCAATCGCTCGGCCGCTTTCATTAAACCTCCCACCACCCGTCTGTCCGGCGAACTTCCGGTTGCGCAAAGTCCGCAACCGTTACAAGGTCTTCGCTGTCTGCGCCGGCTACGGCCGCCGCCTGATACGTCCCCAGATCGAAACTCTCGCAAGCCGCCACGATCGCCGGATCAATCTGCCGTGCCCCATCGCCGTTCAGGTAGCGGCACAGTCGCCAGGCCGTCGCGGGCGTGAAGTCGCAGGTCCACGTTCGCCCCGCCCGGTTCCACCGTGCATTGGGCAGCCCGTGGCAGAACTCGACGATCGCCGGTGAGTACGGCGACCGCAGCAGCAGCCGAGAACGATCGTCGGATAGGCCGAGGGTAATCATTTGCTTATTGTCCATCACTCACGCAACCCACCGTGGCCGGGAGGTTGCGTATCTTTTCCCAGTACACATCTGGCTCCATGCCCAGAACGAGACGAATCCACTTCGGCATTCCCGTTCTCATGCGTGCTGTCGGGTGAACCCGACCCAGCATTTGAATCGAGTCTTCGTAGGTAAGACCGAATTTGTTTGCCAGTTCAACCAAACGTTGTTCGTTGCCGCCGAGAGCAAAGCCCTCAAGCACGACTTTCCACCCTGCACCACGGTCAGTCTTATCAACTGGCCACCAACACCGGACGAAATCCGATTCGGCAAAGTCGGCAGGATCTCCGTGCGGCTTGTAGATCATGTCACCGTTCACATGGAGATAGTAATAGCCTGGCATCGTTTCACCTTTCCTTTTCTGAATATGTGTACCGCCCACCACCCGGCCACCGCCGAGGCTCGCTCTTCGACGGCAGCGCCGGGTGATGGAGTCGCCCGGCTACGCCGCCGGGACAGTCGGCTCCGCGTCCTGGCGGGACTTAGTTCATCTTCTCCCACTCACTCTTGGGCAGTTCGATCACTCGCCCACCTGCTGCCTCTAACTCAGTTGCCCGGGTGTAGTTCTCGCTGTCTTCTGCTGCGCGAGTCACCGCATTTGCCAGGCCCCAGCGCGAAAGGTCGCCGCCTTGAATCAGGTGGGCCAGCACATTGCGGCCCTCTGTCTCATTCAATTCCAAGTGACGACTTACCACTTCCACTGCTTTGATCGGATCATTGCTGCATGGCTGCTGCGCCGCCTCTTGGTATTCCAAAAGCCGTTGACGGAATCGCTGGGGATTGAACATCGCGGCTGTGGCGTCTTGTACCTGACACCAAAAGGCCCGATCTTCCAGCTCCCTTGTTTCGGTCCGGAAGAACTCTCGGGCCTGTTCAATCGCATCGTGTTCGACGCCCCGGCCCAAGTGGGCCTTGCGGACCGCCTGCGCCCGGATCATCCCATTGAGACACACCAGCCGAAAGTCCAACTCTTCCAAGCGGAGGGCACCCAACCCGACTTCGCTATTGCTGACGACGATGCCAGCTTGTATGAGGTCGCCTTGCTTGACTTCGCCTTCAATCCGCGGCGAAACGGCCTTGATGTAAAACCGATCCTCCGTGATTGCACAGGATTTGACTTCCGCCTCCAGTTCCGTGAGTTTCGGGAGCACAGTTTGGGCCAGATCGTAATTGTCGAGCGGTCGGTAGCGATCGCTTAGCAGCGCCCGCGCCTCACCGTCAATCGTGCGGAGCATACGCTGAGCCGGCTGGTTCCTCAGCCAATGGTTGAGGTTTGTTGCCAGCAAGTCGGGTGCATCGCCGAGCATTCGGTCATAGTAGACCTTCGGAATACCATTGACCGACGCGAACTGTTGATGGGCCACCGGGCGAAGCCGCATCGGGGGTGCATCTATCTCTTTGACATTCAACACGATCCCGTCGTCTTGATCCAGGCCGAACTCCATCGCGCGGGTATCCACGATGAAGTCGCGCTTTGCCTGCCGTTGGCGGTCCAGTTCAACGGCCATCTCTTGTAGAGACAGACCTTGTTTCATCATCAACTCCTTTGCATGGGAGAAAAAACGCCGCCGGCGCCGTGTGTCGGTTGGCCGGCGGCTTCGCGGGGATGGCCACCAGTGCCGCGGGCAGGGATCGAACCTGCGACCTCCAGGTTATGGGCCTGGCGAGCTACCACTGCTCCACCGCGGTAGGAAATCAGAAGAGCGTGAGCTGTTGATCGTCCACTGTAGAGACCGGGCGTGGGATCACGCTGACCGCCTGCTGCGTATCCACCTGTGTCGGGTCGAGATAGTACCGGCTCATGTCCGTGAGGTGGCCGAGCTGGTGATGGGCCAGCTCGCGCGAGCCGTAGCGGACGCTCAGCGTGTAGTTCGTTCTGCGCAGGCAGTGGAATTTGTGGTAGCGGTCGGTCGGCAACCCGGCTGCGCGCAACAATCGCGTGAGTTGCCGCTGCGGCTGTTCGCGCCAATACGGCTGCGGCCAGACCATCGCGCGCCGCGCGTCGTAATGGCGGCCGAGCGCCTCGGCTGTCTGCGGCGAGAACTCGACAACTTGCTCCACGCCTGTTTTGGCGACTTGGCCAGCCAGGACGGCCCGCCGACCATCCAGGTCGAGTTGATCGGACCGAACGGCCAGCGCGGCGCCGATCCGAGCGCCGGAGTCGTACAAGAAGAGGATCAGCGAGTAATACCAGTCTGACTTGTTGATGCCAGTACCCCGGATCATCCCCTTGAGCTGCCGACAGGCCACGAGCAGACAGCCGACATCTTCGGGCCGCCACGCGACGGGTATGCGCCGCGGCGTGCGGATCGACGGAACATCTTCCGGCCGCGTCGTACAGAGTTTTTGCCGGTGGGCCTCCCGCCACACCGCCAGCAGATCGGCCCGCTCCCGCTTGACTGTCTGCGGCGAGATTTTTTGCAGTCTGTGGGCAAGGTAGCTGAGTACAAGTTGTTCGGTCAGATCGGTTGTGTCGAGCGTGCAGCCTGCAAACGCCTGGAGGTGGCGTAGAGTGCGGTCGTACTCTTCGATCGTCTTGGGTGAGATACCCAGGTGACGCGGACCGTAACGGTCGCGCAAGAATTGTTGCAAGATCATTGGTGCCGACCTCATTGAGGGCTGGTCGGCATCCGTGCGGGGTGGTTCCTCTAGGTGTGTCTCTGTACTTAAGTCTACCTGATTTTCCGAAGATTGCGGTGCGTTTATAGAGCGGCCTCCGCCCGAGCAGCCGCTCGGGCCACCGTTCGGCAGCCCGGGTCGGAGGCGCAATTGCTAATGCACGACAGACGGTGGCCCGTACAGAAGTCATGTTAGATTTTCCGGGGCTTGATTGGCCTTTCGCCGAGCTTGGGAGCTACTTCCTTGTTCCAGTACGACCTGTCATGTTCAGCTTGCTGCTTGATGTCGTTGGCCATGTTCACGCGACTGTTGTATGAAAGCGACATTTGTCGGTGCGTCAGCTCGTGAATCTCATCCCATAGATGTGTCTGGACTTCTTTGCCGTCAGGGCCCTGAGAATGAAGCGTGTACTTTTGATATGTCCGGATTTTCTGGCCCTGCGCGTCAACAAAGGAGGTTTCCTCGATAAGCTTTCGGATTGCGTTGCGTAAGGCACGCTCCTGAACATTTTCAACCCACTCCACCGGCAGCTTGCCAGAACTGATGACCAGTTGCTCCAATTGAGTCATGGTCTTTCCGCCGGGGTGCTTGCGGAAAATTTCGTGCAGCACATGCCGCACATTTTGAATTTTACCCCTTGTGTTTTTTGGCATATTCTTGTGCCTCCTTGTCGAATCGTTCAAACATTTTGTGGAGTTCATGGATAATGTCGCTGACGTGATGTGCGTCACCAGGCCAGTTCGGGTCGCGGAACATCTTTGTCAACGAACCGTATTGTCTGATAATGCTGTCGAATCGTTCCGACAGTTCTTTCACTCGACGCCAGAAGACATTTAGCCCATCCTTGATGGGCGGCGTTGGCGTAGAGAGCGCGGCGCGCGCTGCTGCGCGAGGATTCGCCGCCTTGGCAATCTTGTTCTGTTTGTCCTTGGGAAGTTCGGCTATCTTGGCGGCAACGGACACGGGGAGCGTGTCTTCGTCCATTGCCTTGACGAGCGCAGGTGTGCCCTTCGCGGTCACTATGCGGACCGCCCGGGCCTCGTGCGTGCTGGAGAAGCCGGCCTGCTTAGCCGTGATCTCCCGGGTTTCCTTGCCTTTGCATTCCGGCAAATTCGCCGGAATGCTCTGCTCTCCAGTGCTGGTATCGCCGCCTCGTCGCTCTGGCATCTGGCCTTCCAGCGTCCGGCGGATCGCATCCCGCTCGCTGAGCATGAAGTCCTTGCGGATCTCGTTCTCGGCGTACTCGCCAGCAGCGATGGAAGAAATGTTGATGACAAGTGCTGGAATCCGATCCCACCCTAATTGCTCGACGGCTTTGAGGCGGCGTTGCCCGAAGATAAGCTTACTGTCCGGGGTGACGCCGATTGGCTGTAGCAACCCCTCGGCCTCAATGCTTTGGGCCAAGGTTCCGAGGTCACCCAAATCCTTGCGATGACGGGTGCCGACCTTGACTTCGCCGACCAAGATAGTCTTGGCGCGTGCCATGACGCTTTTCCGGGTTTGGAGCACGACCCGGTGCCGCAGATTGCGGCCGAGAAGTGCGTTGCTTTTCGTGAGTTCCGGCTGCCGGAATCGAACCGGCTCAGGCGCCTATCGCGCCGGATTTGAGTCGTTAAGGTAGCGTGCGCCGCTGCCAAGCCTCGCTCTGGGCTTCCATGACTGCGGCAGTTGCCGCTCGCCTGGCATTGATTCTTTCGCTTGTGGCTTGTCGCGCCGCTACACTATACCTTGCGGACCGTGTTTGTTTGATGCGCTGATCTTCTTTTCGATACCACGTCAAAACTTCTTTCTTGATCTTGACTTCATGCTTTTGCATCTTCAGTTCCAACATCCTCAAACGACGTTTAGCACTAACAAATTCTTTCATCTTTTCGATACGTTTCTCAAACACTTTGGGAGGGAGGTCAGGGCCGACGGGTTCTAGTTTCGCCCAAGAGACTACAGTTGATTTTCCATCTGCAAACTTAACGAGATATTCGTCTACCAGCGTGTTCTTGTCCCACTCCTGAATCAACCAAGGCAACCCTTTATCAAAGAGGCAACTAAGACCGTTTTTTCTGCCCCTGCTGTATTCTCCAAAGAAGAGTAAACGAGATCCGCGCTTCTTCGCTATACGTTCCTCATCTTCCTTGCGTTGTTCCCAACACCGTAATTGGCCGTCGAGTTGACCCTTGTGATAGTTCGCTAAGGTCGATAATTTGCCATTGTCGTCGAGGATAGCTGTTGCGCCGTTCAGCTTGCCGTAGCTGTAGGTGTGTACTCCTTGGATCACGCCATTGGGATATTGGCAGATCAAGATTGGAGCTTCAGAGGGGAACAACTCGGATTGCCACTGCTTAGGAATCCTCACCATCGCCTCTGTTAGGGTCTTGCCTGAAGGAAGTTTTATTCTATCGAACGTCGTGCATTGCAAGATGCGGGCATTGATCGGGCCCGCACAGAAAATGATGAAGAGAATTACCGGGATGCTGTGCATGACATACCTTTTCAATTAGCGTTTGGAGGCAAGCAAGGCACCAAGATCAACGCCGAGCAGTTCGGCCAATCGTCGCAGCGTGCTCAGAGTTGGTTCTTGCTTGCCGGATTCAATTCGGCTCAGCATTGAGGGATAGATTCCGATTTGTGTCCAGACTTCCATCTGTGACAATCCCGCCTTCTTTCGTGCTGTCCGAATTCGATCACCCAGGTCCATGATCCATTCTCCATCGTCTTCTGTCATTTTAATGTCTTCGGTAATGCCGTCAAGAGCAATTTTGGGCATAGCTTTTGCACTGACCTTGGATTTTCAGCAAGCCGGGTTGCAATAAATCCATGCAATCGGTAGGAGAGACAAAGACTGTGCGACAGTGTAGAATGAGAAAACCGACCGGGGCAGTCACGCGGAATGCAACGCAGACCGCCCGGGCCTTACGGGAACCGGCTACACCCGGTCGGTTTTCTTACTGGACACTTTGGCAACGAGGGCCAGAACCGCCCCGCTTTTGGTGGTCAATTGACTTTCATCAAGTTGGGTTGTTTTTAATTGTAACTCGTTATGGCGCAAGGGCTAGCGTCAAGTGGACAGGGCCGGGATTGAACCGGCGACACCTGGATTTTCAGACCAGAGCGCCAGGGCTCGCGCAGAACAAGCCGTACAACGCGCCAGATTTGCGTAGGACGCAGAGTCAGCAGAGAGTGCAAAGTCAGCCGCAGTCGGCAGAATCGCGGCACAGGAGCGACGTGGCGAACGCAGGCGCGACTCTGAGGTCATGGCCAACGGGTCGTTGATACGTGCCGCTGGGCTGGTGACTACATCGCCCACCGTGAGCAACGGTAAACCCGGCGGCGAGACACTTGGCCGCGAAGTAGCCGCAATCACAGTCCAGGATCTCGCAGCCATCGGGCGAGTAGGGGTACGCAAACCATGGCGGGGGTACTTGGCGAAACACCTCGACCCGGGCCCGCCAGAAAGGCGTGTGGAAGGCGTCCAGGGCGTCCCACGCGCGAGGATTGGCCATGTAGCACTCACAGGCCACCACGTCGCCGGGCACGCTCAGAAAATTCTCGGCCCCCGGGTGGGTCACCGACACGTCATGGTCGATGGACAGTACCCAATCGAAGTCTCCAGGATCAGCCGCCAGAACCAAGTCGCGGATTGCACGGTTGCGAGCACAGAGGTAGGGAGCGTAGTGGATTCCCCGAATGTGCTTGTCGGGGAACGTGTTCCTGATCCACACGGTAGACGAGGCTTGTAGCGACTCCCAAATCTGCCTGCCCTCTGCGTCGAAGCCCCCGTATTGAAAGCAGACGATCAACGCTCGGTCGAGTGAGATCATTCAAACCTCTCGATCCACTGGATGCCCAGCCACGGGTCGATATGTCCAACGCAAGCCCCGGGTTGGTCGGGGAACGCATACAACGTCGAACTGCCGATAGTGTAGCTGAAGAGATTCGTGCCGTGCTGGCAATGGGTGTGACACAGGCCACCGCCCGTCGCCCCAACCTGGACCACACCCAACTCCGCATCGTCCTCGGGATCGCAACCACGCAGATACCGGCCTTTCTGATTTGCCAACTCATGCCAGCCGTCGCGGATCTCTGTCTCAGTGTTCCAGCCCACCACCGTACACATCGGGGCATCCCAGCAATCAGTGACGATCCACTTCTTCCCGCTTGCCGCGTGTTCTACGTAGCCCACAACGTAGGCCGTGAACAACGACGTGTCGTGGTTCGGCTTGATCGGCGTGTAGACGTTGAACGCAGCGCCGGTTTCGGTGGTGCCGTCCGGCCAACTGGTTTTCACACTTACCTCGTGGCTTGTCGCTCCCGTCGCATTCGCAAAGCCACTCTGGATCTTGGCCCACTGGACTGCTTCGCCGACTCGTTTGCCCACGAGGTACAGCGGACGGGCCTCTGCCCCCTCGCCTGTCGTCTTGTAGGTGCCGATCAACCGGCCGAGGTATCTTGCGTCATCTGACAGGCTTCCAAAGTCGATTTCGACGGCGAACACATCGACATCGTTAGTATATTCAGGCGTGTCTGCTAAGTCTTGTTCGGGGTCCAGTCGCAGGAGCTTCGCCTCATAGACTCCGTTGACCGGCGTGCTGTTGGTAATCTCCAGTGCTTGTGTCAGCCGCGGATAGTCGGGCCACCCCCGGCGCACCACGTCGGGCGGCAGCAGCAGCTCGCGCGCAATCTCGCCGTTGCCCCCAGCACATTCACCCTCGCGCGCGAGGCCCATGCCCCGATACTCCGTGAGCATCCCGCCGCCCGCGTCACCCCACCTGATCTCGGCAATCTCGCTACCACACAACACAACACTTTTGAGTCCCGAGTAGAGGCGGCGTCGCGGCTCCTCACAGTGTTGCAGTCTCGCAGATGTGTTGGCCGCCACCTCGGCCGCGCGTGCGTCGCAGTGCGTCGCGTTAAGATGCGCGCCGGCAAACGTGTAGACGGCGGGCATATCATCCCAGACCGGGAGCACCGTCCCCGCGACGGCGCCGGTCAACCCCGTCGCAACGTCTTTGGAGTACGCTTGATTGTCCCGGTAGTTGCCGGCCGTCCGCTGGATCTCTTTCTCGCTGCCGTGATGCTCCTCGCGCCGTGGGAAGAAGACGCGGATCGTCTCGGGATAACCAGCCACGCCCTGTTGCGGCGAGTGTGCCGCCTGGAGGTCGGGGTCGCCGTCGAGGGGCGCGAGATTCTGGGCCGCGTTCCGGCGGACGATCGAGAACGTACCGGCCACCGGGTTGAGCACGAGTACGCAGTCGAGTCGATCGAGCACGGCATGGTAGACGTCCCAGGCCGAGACGCCGATCCAGCGGAAGCCGCGAGGATAGTCGTTCGGCGTGTAGGGCAGCACGGGCGCCCCGCCGGCCACTGCCGCCGGGAGGTTGGCCCAGACGTTGTCGAGCATCGTCTGCCAGGTCCACATGACCCCGGCGTTAAGGCTCGCGGCGTAGTAGAAGCCGGCCGCAGAACCAGAGCCGGGGGCATTGTCCGAGAGGTCCGCGCTCGCATCGGCGTCGGCCGGCGGGTCCGGGCAGAACACGTTGTACTGGCTGTTGATCGTCGAGAGCTGGAGGATCGCCCGCTTGTCCACCAGCTCCACGAGCATCGTGGTCTCGTTACTGGTGTCCAGCGCGTCGGCGTACAAGCTCCGCACGTCGCGGATATACAGATCGTCGATCAGCAGCGTTGTAGTGCCGTAGGTGAACTCAAGCGCGTAGGCAACAGTCAGGTCAAGCCCCGTATCGACGGCCTTCTCGCGGTTGCCCAGCACATCCCGGCGGGAGAGAAGAAGCCACGCCCGCCCCGGTTCCTTCCCGCGGGGGCAGCGGTAGGTGTTGGCCCTGCCGTACCAGTGATCGACGGCCAGCCCGTGTCGCATGGCCTCGCGGTACAGCAGTGCCGGATCGCGGCAGGTGTAGCGGGCATCGCCCAGCGGGTCGAGGGCCAGATCAACCAGTTCGATGTTGGTCGTGAGCGTGGTCATTGCTTTTCTCGCCGGTTTATTTGTATCGCATGGCCCGACGAGCTGTCTCTTCTTCTCGGCTTTGCAGTGCCTTGACTTGTTTTCGATACCCTCCAGGGCCATGTGTTTTTCTGTTGCGGCGAATCCAATTTGCCAAGTAGCGACGCTCGGGCCTTTTCTTCCGGGGCATTCGTGCCCTAGATGTTCTTGCAAATGCCAAGAGCTGACGTGTTCCTGTTTTGAGTTTTGCCATTATCTTAACCCTCCTCGTACCCCGGCCACGCGCGCACGGGCCTTGCCCGTTTCGCGTACCCGGATGAACTTCCGAAGCTGCGGCATCAGTTTATTTTGCAGTTACCTTTCGCGCATCCCGCCACGCTTTGCGTCGTATTGCTCGGCGCAAGGTTTTCGATCCAACAACACGCCGCCCCTTTCGGTATTCTGCTGCAAGCCGTTTGCGTCCTGTCTTATACGCTCCCATGCCATGCAGCGTAGGGATTCTTCTGCGCATCAGGGCAAGCTGCGTGCGTACCATGCCGCGCCGCGTGATGCCCAGATGGCCTTTTGCCGCGGACTTGCGTAATCCTGTCATAACCACAATCCTTTCTGCCAAGCCATGATTCACCTTACTTGGCCAATAGGAATTTGCGCCGTCGCTTCCTTCCTGCCTTGACGCTTTTTCCGTGTGTTCGGACTCCGCCGAGTCGGCCAGGTAAGCCACCGTGTCGGCGTACAACCGCTAATCGTCGAACTCTCCGAATTGCTTGTCTTGCACTATTCATCACCACAATCCTTTCTGTCGGGCCTTGCCCGTTTCGCGTACTCGAATAAACTTCCGTAGCTGCGGCATCGACAGGCTCTTCGACGACGGCAGCCCCAGCTTCTTCGCGTGACTGCTGACCGGCGGGTGGCCGCCGAACATGTGGGCCCGCCGCCACAGGCTGAGGCGCCGCGACTTGCGGGGCATTTCCTTCCACGATTCGCTACCGATCTTCCGTCGGTAGTCGATGATCCTCGCTCGGGCCATTGTGTTTTTCCTTTTTGTATCTGGCTACTTTCCCCTGCCAGTCTACGTCACCGATCCATCGCAGTACCAAGCGATTCAGCGCCACGTCACAGGCCCAGCAGAGTGGCCGCCAAAGATTCTTGTCGGCACAAACCTGCCACTGTCTACTAGCTGGACGGCCGCAGCGGGCGCAAGGCAGCCGACGGATGCCGCGTTGGGTATAGGGCTTTCGTCGCCCGTACTTCAGGTGTGCTTCAGGCATTTCACGCTGCATTGCTCCATTTCGGCGTGTAGCCCACCGGCGGCTCGTCACTAATAATCTCGATCCCATACCGCGGCTCCGTCAACCAGTCGGTCATCGACATGGGCGGGATCGCCCGGGGCGACTGCGCTTCCCGCTCGACCGCGTGCTCCTCGGCGGACGGTCGCAAGATGCCAAACGGGATGACCTCGTACTCGATCTCCGGCCCGAAGTTCACCTCGACCAGCGGCCGGAGAACCTGTTGATCCACGTCGAACATGAGCCAATAGACGATCTCTTGGAGCATGGCGTAAAACGCATCCATCGGAATCTGCCGCCCCGCGTACGCGCCAGTCCCCTCGGCCCGGATGATCTCGGGCGGCACCCCCATGCCCTCCGCAATCTCGTCCCGGAGGTTCTCGCCGTATTCCAAGAGTTCGGCGGGTGGCGCCGGTGCATTGGGTGGTTCGTAAGTCCAGTCGTAAATGCCCGGTCCCTGGCTTTGCGTGTTGGGCAGCGTCAGTACCCCGCCGGTCTTTTTCTTCTCCATGATCTCGCGGGCAAGATCCTTGGCGGGAACCTGACGGTTTTCGTCTATCTTAATCATCCCTTGCGGATGCCGCATTGTCCCGCTGTCGAATGCGTTTCGATGATACCAGAGCGTGCGTGCATCCCGATACCCGCCGTCCGACCACATTTCAACCCAGGGCAGGTATGCCGCCTGCAATCGACTGCGCCCGTACCACGGATGTTTCTCCCGCGCGTGGATGTGCCACAGGACTTTGGGTACGACCAACCCGACTTTCTGCCGGCCGCGCCCCGGGACGTGTTGGACGGTGGCGCCCAGAAACTTGCCCTGTTGCGTGATCGCGCGGCAGTCCAGCGAGTGCAGGTCTTTCAGCGTCTCGTATTCGAGCCGACCCTTCTGCGGCCGGTACATCACCTCACTGCATGAAAATCCCCACTCCAACGCCTTGAGTGCTCGCGCAGCACTCGTCCGCCAGAACCGTACTACGGTGTTTTTCAGGAACTCCTTCACCTCGGGATTGTTGCAGTCGATGAAGAACCGGGACTTGCTCAGCACGGGCCCCTTGATAAGCCGCAGCCCGAACTCGACCCGGGCATCGGTCAGCATCTCGTCAACCTGGTGCAGGTTGAACGGCGGCATCCGCCGCCGGAGTCCGGACCAGCCGCTATGATACAGCGTCGGCACGTATTCCGCCGTTCGTGGAGCACCCAGGAATTCACTTGCTTGCGGCATTTGTCTCTCGCCTCACTTCTTCGGCCATGATCGCCGCACTTGCCTTGTCTGCTTCGTCCTCGTCACCCGTGATCTGCTTGACCAGCTCGTATGCCCGCTCGGCCGTAAGTGGCCCCGTTGCGTGCGCCCTCAGCTCTTGCTCCGCGAGCAACGTCGGCAGGTGGGCTTCGTAAAAGTAGAGCCGTTTGCGCGACAGACTCAGGGCGTCGAATCCGTAGTAATAAGCAACCCGAGCTGCATATCGACTTTTTTTTTGAACGCCTCCCAGCTCACGCGAATTGCCTGGGTAAACGCATATACCTGAGTGAACGTCAGCTCTACGCCGTGGCGTTCCTTTACCCAAGCCTGTACCTCGTTAATGTAGTCTTGGTACTTTCCAGTCTCCGCTTGCCGACCCTTCGCGCACAAATCTTCAAGCATGATCTGTGTCTCCATCAGATCGACGACCAGCTCGCGCGGCTCGTCTGCGACGATGACAAACTTAATCTCTTGCGAAAGCAGTTCGCAGACCATGGGCTGGGCATCCTGTCGTTGCTCACACATAACTAACCTCCCTTCCACTTGAATGCGTCTTTCGGCCAGTTCTTGACCGTGTAGTGAAGCTGGTTTTTGGGCAGTGCATAGACCACTGACCACTTCCGTTTGTAGACCCCGTACATCTGCCCTTCACCCCGCAACTCGTTCACCCCCATGTCCTCCATCACCCACAGGGTTGCAGCGTCTTCGTCGCCTATCTTGTCGAGCACGGCCAGCTCGTCCGTCTCAATCTTATGCGCAACCCGCCGGGCGGTCCCCGTCAACTTAAGAAAATACACGGGGTCGGCGCGGTGCTGGAGGTCCACCTTGTTCCCGCTTCCCGCATTGTCGCCCACTTCACCCCCGTTATCGGCTGGCGTGAAATCCAGCCACCCGAAGTGCTTTTTCGACGACGGGCCGAGTGGCCGCGACAAGATCACGGCCCCATCCGCCCCACCCTGGACCAGGTGGATTCGTACCGTGTACTGGAGCCACGATTCGTCTTTTCCCGGCGGGCTGAATATCTGGGGGACTGCACCCATCCGCGTCAGCGGCGGTTCCGGCTGCACTAGCGGCTGGGACGGAACGTAGAGGCAGAAGTCGATCAGGTTATCGTCGGTTCTCCGGTGCATTGCGCCCGCAGGCCCGTAAACGGCATCGACGTTCTGCGAGAGACTGCTTCTCCAGTTGTTCCAACTGCCGGGTATCGGCTCCCAGAGGCCGGAGCGATCCAAGAGGTTTTGGGGATTCGCTCCGAAGTCCCACGCGAGCGAGAAGCTCATGCCGCGGCCAAAAATGTCCTCGGTAATATCGAAGTGGCGGAGGATCTTTGGGCTCTTCGTCCCCGCGCTGTTTTCATCCGGTGTCGGGTTGAACTTCTTGTATCTGGCCTTCACCACCCACACAAACGCATACCACGCGAGCTTCTTGGGAAACCCCGGCGCAACCTCGATCCGACCGGAAATGCCGTTGTCGAACCTGACGCCGTAGGCAGTAGGCCCCTTGCTGTTTAGTCGCTGCTGAACGTCCATTCGGACACACCCCGGGAAGTACGGGTTCTCGCTGCCGATCTCCGTGTCGGTGATCGTGAAGTGGAGGAACCGCCGATCTTCCGACAAGCGATACTGTCTCCGGCGCTCCACGTTCACCGCCTTGAAAAAGTTGATCTGTTCGCGGAGCTGATCGGCCGTGTGGTCGATCTGCCGCCACGCCAGGCCGATCTCGCCCATCCGGTGGACGTTCACCTCGATCAGGCCCGCCAGCGTGACTTGCGTTAGGCCGTCGGGGGTGAGGCTGAAATCAACGGTGTACGAGAACTCACCCAGCGAGGACGTGTTGGTCAGGATGCCCGGATCGCACTCGGCCACGGTGAACTCACATTCCCAGACGATGCGACACGCGCAGTTACCACCCATCGGCTCCCAGGCCAGCATCTTCGGGCTGGGGCCCCGGCCGATCGCATTCGCATAGTTCACCGTCAGATCGCCGCCGAGGCCCTGATTCTTGAGCTTCAGCGTCTTGCCCGGCTCGGTCAGCTTCTTGCGCAGCACGGCCAGCGCCGCGTCCACCGGGTCGCCGGGCGCCAGCACGGGGCCGCCGTATGCGGCAGCCTCGAAATCATCGGCGACCAGAATCGTCTCCAGCACGACGTTGTATGTCCGGTGCTTGACCGTGGCGTGTGCCGCGTCGTAGTTCGGCACGCAGCGGACCTTCAGACTCAGCGGCGCGGGGAAATCGAAACCGTTGTAGTGGACGTTGCCGGAGGATGCTATCGGGCGGGTCATTAGAAGATCCCCGGATGCTGGGGGACCGGGGCTTGAGGGAAGTTGGCCCAGTTCTGGGGCTGCCACTTTTCGGGCACCTCAGTAAAGAACTCTTCCCATTGCTCCATGGCGATTGACGGCCCCTCCAGGGCGTCGAGTATCCGTTTCACGATCTCCTGGTATTCCCCCCAGTGTTTCTGGATCATCGCTGGAATCTGACCGGGGTTGGTCGCAATGATCCCTGTTTCAAACCAACTCAGCTTTTGCGTCACCAGCTCGTAAAACGCATGGACCCCGACAACAGAGTCTTTCACTAGCTCGAAAATCTTCGTCAATGTGGGTGCAATGTCCTGTACCACCGCCGTCTTCAGGTCCTCAATAGCAATGTCAGCCTGGCTCCGGGCCGTCGTCCAGGCGGCCATCTCGGGACCGATCCGCTCGGCACGCCGGAGTTGCATTTGTATCTGGGCCACCTCCGCCTGCGCGCGTGCCCCCGCGACCAGCGGGCTTACCGACGCAATCGACTCGGCGGCGCTGTCGGTAACGGAGACCAGCTTGTCGAACGTCTCCTTGAGCGCCACGCCGGCAAGTACGATGCCTCCCACCGTCGCTATGGCGGCTACGCCCGCGGGACCGATCGACGCAAGTGCGCCCATTCCCCGCTGCGCCCCCCCGCTGGCAAGGCCGCCCATCGTTGGACTGCCTGTTGCCCGCGCAACCGCGCCCCCGGCACGAAAGCCAATCGCGCCCGCTGCCCAATCGGGCGGGCGTGACGCTTCACTCTCCGGTTCTTCGTCGGACGCCACCGGCGGTGGCGCGGGCGGCGGCCCTGCCGGCTCCAGATAGTCCACGCGCTCAGGCGCAGCCTCGGCGCGCGGCACTCTCACAGGTGGTTTACCCGGCACGCGGATCGCGCTGGTCAGATTCTCCAGTGCGGCAGTCAGCCGATCGCCCGGCGCTGTCGGCGACGGGGTGGCCGCTCCCGGTGCCCCGGGTGCGGGTGGACGCTCGTGAAACGTGTAGCCCCCCGGTATTCCCGGCCCAGATGGTCCCAGTACAGGTATCGGTGGACTGGGGATCGCCCCGCCGAACCGAATCGCCTCATACTGCGACTGCCACCCCGCGGGCGGCCCCGGCGCAGGCCCACCCCCCGCGGCTATTTGCCGACCAGCCTCCTCTTCCAGAATGAACTTGATTACCGTGTCTTCGGACATCGTCCATCATTCGGGAGTGGCGTCTTCCACGCCTCGGATTTCCAGTGTGGCAGTCAGGGTCCCGCTAGCGTTGGTCAGATAGACCTTGGTAACGTCCACCGTCAACAGATTTGTGTAGTAGTAGCCCGTGTGCCAGATGTACGGATTGCCGGCTTTCAGTTCGATCGTGTTGCCGACAGGGTGCTCGGGCGCATCTGAATCATTCGTCTCAAACGTGAGGTCTTGATCTGACTTTAGGTAGATGTACTTCAATTGGCTTACATCGATTGCCAGATTGACCAGCTTGTCAGTCGTGCTGGGAGGAACAACGACCTCACGGGGGCTCAGTTCGCCGTCGCCCTCAAAGCTCTGGCGACAGTCAATCATCTCCCCGATGCCTTCCCAGCGGCGCGTAAGATGTTGCGTAAAAGCCACGGGAAACCTCCTTATGCCATCAACGGTTCATAATGGACGTACTGGTTAGCGTCGCCTGCCGTTGCGTAGGGCAGGAGTTGCAACCGGATTCGCAGCCGGCGAAGCGTCGGGGTGAGCGACAGACGGATTGGGAACTCGGGGGCGAGAACCGCCAGCCCGGCCACGATCTTCTTCGGGCCCGTCGCCACGTCGGCAGGCGTGCTCGCCAGCGGTGTTAACTTGATCCCCTTCGCCAGACTGCTTAGCAGCACGCCGATCGTACCCACGTTGCCCCACGTCGCACTCCAGGGCCACGCTACATCCGCCAGGGTAGGTCCTGCACCGGCAGTGAACGTAAACCACCGGGTTGCATCGGGATACACCTGGAACCGGATCGGCACACGGCGCAGCGACGGGGCCATCAGGAGCCGCACCGGATACCCGTTGGCCAGCTTGACGTAGTGGAAATCAAACACGTTCCCCGCGGCCGGGGAGCCAGCGTCGGGGGTGAGGATCAGCGATTTGACGGCATCACTGCTGGCCAGCCGGCCGATCGGCCCGTTGCCCGCGCCGGCCTTGTGGAGCTTTCCGAGTTGGAGCACCTGGTTGGCCAGCGTACCGTGATCCGGAGCCCACGGCCAGTATGCCTTGAAACTCTCATACGCCTGCGCGTTGAAGCTCAGCAGCGTGAGTTGCAGCGATACGTCGGCACCCTGGTATACAAAGTCTTGGATGCTCTCGCCAAGGCTGTCACCGACGATCGGCTCGGCGTGCATCACCCACTCCAGATCGACGCCCTCCGTGTCGCCAATGTCGGCCTCTGCATCGTTGGTCCCGAACTTGACCTGGTGGTGACCCGCAATGTAGTGCGACCGATCCGACTGCAAGAGGTTCAAATCGAGAAAGCAGTTGCCGCCCTGATACACGGCATCCTGGATGCTGCGGCCCAGGTTGTCGCCGCGGTTATCCTCTTCGATCGACGAGAATTCGAGGTTGATCCCCTCGGTCTGGCCGATGCTGATACCGGCACCTACGCCGGGGGTGGTTATGTCCGGGCCGTCGGCGTAGGTGCCGGTCACCACGTCGTATTTGCCTGCGATAAAGCCCATGGGTTACCTCACTTTCGGCCGTGCGCTGTGCGGAGTCCTCGAATCACCCCGGCTGTGGCTTTGCGCTCTCTGTGCCCCCGCGGTCGCCAGCGCGCAATTTGCGTTTCAATTCCCAGCGCCGGGCGTGCGCGATATTCAAGTCGCCGAATCTGTCTCCACCTCTTTTTATGCTTGACCATTGTCTTACTCCATGTTCTCGTAATCTTGCACCCTCCGCGCCTCGCGGAAGCGAACCGGGAGCACCAGTGCGGCCAGGTGGCCGATATCCTTCGCACTATCCGACCAGACCCAGGCCCCCGTCTCCGGTCGTGGCGGCACGTCGCAACCATCCCAGAACAGCGGTTGGATCAGCTTGTCGTCGCCTGCAATCAGGCTGTTGGCCTCGTTCATCACCGTATAGTTCTGGTGGACGTGGGCAATGATCTCTCGGGCCAGCGTCTCCATCCCCGACAGTGCCTTCAAAAACAGTTCGTCCATCATCCGGTCCTTCGGAACCACCGGCGTGCGCATGGTAATCGTGCAGGTCACCCGGTACACCTCGTCCAGGCCATGGTCGATCTGCGAGTCACCCGGTCCCCAGCCCGTTGGATGCACGGCGACATACCGCCCGCCGAAACTCGGGGGTGGATGCCCGTCGAGCTGACACCCGCACTCCAGCTTCTCCAGCTTGAGCTGGTTGCGAACCTGGTTGCGGACGGCGGTGAGTAGGGCGGACAGGCTCACAATTACTTCCAGCCTTTCAGTTTGATTTTCCGCATGTGCAAGCCAAACTTTCGCTGAACCTTGCGCTGTGACTTGGCACTCTTCCCTTCGCGCCGCGGTCCTTGAAACAAGGCCCCTCCCCCGCTGTGCCTGGCGCGCTGTTGCCATCGCCTGAGTCGTGCTGCCCTAGTTTTTGCCATGACTTACTCCCGCTGAAGTTGACGAACGACTGCCTGGATTCCCTGACTCACACCCTCACGTATCCACGGGAGCATCCGGGCCCGCTTGGGCCACAACCGGCGTCGCTTGTGGACATACGGCGCGTACGGTACGTCGGTGCCCAACACCAGCGTACCGTGGTACTGTTCGTACCGCTGTTCAGGCGACGGCAGGTAGCCTGCCGCCGATCGGCGGCCGGGTGCCAGGCTCTTTTTGAGCCGGCCCGAGATCCAGTTCATCGGCGGCCGACGGCCCCTGAACCGCTCCTTGCGGGTCCGGGCACCCGCGGCCTTGACCGTGGCCCATGCCATCCGGGCGGCACGCGCGCCGGCCTCGCGCTCGCCGATCTGGAAGGCCAGCCGTGCGAAATTGTGGGCGAACACCCGCCGCCACAGGCGGTCGTGCTGCTCGCTCAGCCCGCGCTTGCCCCGCCGGGGCTCCCGCCGCGACTCACGGGCAACGATCGTCGCCTCTTTCAACGGCGCCCACTTGTCGCCCAGCTCATCACTGCCCCACAGCGACTTGGCGAAGAAGCTGCGGCTGATCTTGTCGAAGATGTGGTAGGCGAAGTGTGCGCAGAACGTTGTGGCCAGCCCGCGGCTGTCATACATACGACCGGCAAGCAGGGCGGGGAGCCGGCGCAGCTCGGCCTTGACCTCGGCGCGGGTTCGGCGGGTTCGGATTGTGATGGGTTCGGGCATCTCAACTTTTCAGCAAGAGCAATCCCCAGACACCGTACAACACAGCGCAAACAACGGACAACAATCCGAAAAGCACGAGCATCACGATGGTAAATGTTTCAGCCGGATTAGGTTTCATTTTCATACTGCCTTCCAGCGATGCAACCGCACCGCATTCGACACACCACGGCGAAAACCGGGCCACGTTCGCCGAAGCTTTCGGAGTTCTTGTGCCGTCTGTTTTCGCGTTGGCTTGCCGACTGTGCGCGAACACATCTGTACGCCTCGCACAACAGCACTGGCCCGCCGCCGCCTCACTCTCGCGTACATCTTCCTCCCTCACGGTTACCACTCATTCAGAGTGTGATGGTCATTTCCAGTTTGGCCCCTGCACTACGACATGTCCGCGGCGCACGCCCGGCCGGGCACGGGCACGAACGGGCGCCGGCTTGCGTTTCCTTGGCGCAAGCACCCGTTTCGTCTCCCGGTCGATCTGCGCCCGGCTAAGTCTCAATGAGCCCGCAGCGCGCGCCATCCGGGCGTGTCGTGCGGCCCGCGGAGCGTACCGACTTGCCATTGATGTTCCTTCCTCACGGATACTACTCGTCCAGGTAAACGGGGTCGGCGTCCTGTCGAGCAGACGTGCCGCCCGTGGAAATCTGTTGCTGCACGCGAATCTTTTTCGTGGCAAACCGATGATCGACTCGCAGATTGCTCATAGCCGGCGTAAAGTCCGCTCTCTGGGCCAGTCGCGGGACTTGCTTTTTCCCCGACTCGACTTGTTCAAGATCGGCAATCACCCGCTCGTACTGACTGGTGTACTGCCCCGGATCGCCGCGCCTCTGCGAGAGGAGGTAGGCACCAATCCGGGTGGCGGCGCCCCTGATCCACAGATTGTTGGCCATGTCGGCAGGCTCATACCATTTCTCGCAACAGAAGTTGACCGCGTCCGTGGCCTCGGCCACTATATCGTCCCACACGCCGGCCTCCGGCTGACCGTCCTGATTATCGTCCGTGCGCAGCAGCGCCGCGGCCGAGGACCAAATTCGTTCAATCTCGGCCTGACTGGTGTAGGTCTGAGGAAGCGTTTCAACCATTGCAGGGTTTCCTCAAGCTGCTAAAATGCGAGCCCTTGGCGGCTTTGCGGCGCCCGGCAACGTAGCCCACCAGCTTCCGCTGCCGTTCACCCTGGCGCTTCCACGTCATGCGTCTGGACATTATGCTCGGGGCCTCCGTGTTTTCGACTGCTTGCTCCCGCCGGCCTTCCACCCGAACAACCGGCGTTGTCGGACTGTGAGCCGGTGCCCACGGACCCGGCCCTCCCTCAGTATCTTTCGCGCCCCCACTGGTTTGTGGCAAGGCATAATCGTATCCCCCTACATCGCGCGGATTTTCTCGGTAAACAGCTCATACACCTCCCAGAAAACCTGCCCGCCGCTCCCCGTGAACTTGTACTCCACCCGATAGGTATGCTCGGCCAGTGCCAGCAGCGCCCCCGCCACCGTGTTGCGGAAGTTGTAGCCCGTGCTGTCCTTGTCCCACCGTCCGTCTGTCTGGAGAGTGTCGAATACGGCAGTGGCAGGAACCACTGGCGAATCGTCAATCACCGTGTCCCCGTGGTTCGTAATGTCGGTGATCGTCCGCTGAATCGAAGTGATAGTGGCGATGGTGATGTACGCGCCGTCCATGTGCAGGCGACCCACCTGCGTGGAGTCGCCGCCCTGCTTGACGTTCTGGACTGTCGTTTCAGTTATCATCGCACGACAACCTGTTTCGCTTCGGCACCCGACACGTACACTTGACCCAGCCCCCCAGCCGCGTAAACATCGTGCGACTCGGCACCGGCAACGTAGACCTGCCGGGCCGCGGGAGCGACAGGTGCCTCTTCTCCGCTGCTGCCCGCAAAACCCAGATTCAAGAGCCAGCCCAGACAGGCCATCACGCCACCTCGATGTAGGTTCCGATGAATTGCATGGGCTGGGCTCCGCCGGGCATCTTCACTGCCAGCGTTTCGTCGGCGTCGGTCGTTTCCAGCCAGCCGTCGTCGTTGATCGGGAGCACGAAACCCCCGTGGTTGTTGCCGTCGGCGTCCACGGCAATCGGAATCGGATTCGCCACGCTGCCAAGCTCGGCCGTCTGCGTCGCGCCGGTCTCCAGATAGATCGTCGTGCCGGTGGCCGACAGAGCGATCACCGCCAAACTCCGCAGCCGGATCTTCTTCGACCCCGAAGGCGCTGAAATAATCGCCTGCGCGTCGGCGGTTGCCAGGACCTTGAATCGCTTGACCGTGCACTTGACCGCCGCGTCGTAGGCATAATCGGATTGTCCTGCCGAGCCGACGAAACCCATCTCGGCCGTGCCGGCCGGCAACGCGGAGGAGATAACCACCGCCCCGGTGTTACACGCCGTCACCTTTCCGCTCAGGGTGTTGAGCGTAGCCTCGGTCGCAGCCCCGGCGGGCAACGGAAGCGCCGCCGCCGAGATCGGTTGCGTACCCTGCCAAAACGTGCCGGTCACGGCCACCGGATTGGTGATCGTGGTAATCGTTCCAGATGAAATAATCACCGCGCCCGTGTTGCATGCGGTCACCTTGCCGTCAATGCTCGCTGCGGAAGTAGCGATGTTGTCAGTGTCGGCGTCGATTGTGGTCAGTAGCGCATTCGCCGCAGCAGTCAGAGCATCATCATTCGCCAAGGTCACGCGCTGCGTGTTGGAACCGACGACACCTGCCCCTTGGTCGATCCCGGTGCCGAAGGAATCTATTGAAACCGGGAACCCGGCGCCGGCATTCACTCGCGTCCACGTACCGTCCGGCCCGAAGCCGACCAGGATCTTCTGGTGATGCGCGCCGCCGATTTCGTCGGTGGCCAGATCAGACCCGCCGGCGCCCGCATTGAGTGTAATGTCGTCGGCCATCGTTCACGCGGCCACCAGGCCGCCTCCGATGATTCTGTTTCGGCCGGCAAAACCCGGCGGTGCCGCCGTCAACGGATAGGGCACAGCGGCAAGACGGGGGATGGCATGGGGGTCGCGGGCGAGGTGAGGCAGAGCCCATTCCATGTCCGCGTTCCAAACCGCACACATCCCAATGACTCCATTCGCGTAGGATGGGCCGTACTCGTATCGCCCGATGTTGGTGGACTGTGTGGGGTCACCGACAATCTCCGTGGCACTCGTGTCTACGGTCCCTGGAACACCGTCGATGTAGCATACATGCCTCCCAGCCCTGCTGACTCCAAAGGCGTGGTGCCACTCGTTGAGTGATGGATTGGCAGCCGGATAAACATATGCGCTAGGACGCATCATTGCAAAGTTGCCACTCTGACACTTGAATCCCCATTGGATATAAGGAGTGTCTTTTTTCGTCCGGCAAAACCACCCACTGTTGCCAGCCAGCGACCGAGGCTTGAACCACATGGACACCGTTATGGGTCCGCTCAGATCGCAATTTGGTATCGGGACATAATCGCTCCCGTCAAAGTCCAGCGCCCAACCCTTCTCCGTCATCACCCAGTCCGTCGCAGGGTCCATGGAGGTCAGCGTGCCGGGGC
>DATKZH010000089.1:0-9867 GCA_035528065.1 Thermoguttaceae bacterium
ATCTCGACCGGGCCGTTGGAAGGGACCAACAACAAGATCAAGACCATGAAACGCCAAGCCTACGGATTCCGCGACCCGGAGTTCCTCAAACTCAAAATCCTCGGCATCCACGAAACCAAGTACGCTTTAGTCGGATGAGCCGTACTTCTTGAACAGCGGCCGGTCGCGGTTGTAGAGCTCGGGCCGGGTGAAGTAGTGGCCCTGGGAGGCGTTGTGGCTGAAAAACCCCGGAAACATGCCGTACGCCAGCGCCCGCTTCATGTATCGCTCGACCAGCTCGCGGGAGAAGTCCTCGAACCGGGTGTTCATCAGAAAGCAGAACGGCTTGCCCTTGCACATCGCCCGGCGGTAGAGCAGCTCGGCGTCGGACATCGGGCGCCACTGGCCCGGGTTCCAGTTGGTCTCGGTGCCCATCACTTCCAACAGCGGGGCCAGCCACGGGAGCCGGATGGGCGTGCTGTTGGCCATCATCAGCTTGTCCATCCCGTGCACGTCGGCGGCGATCGCCCGAACGTACTCGAACGTGATCAGCCCGCGAAAAACGGCCGGCTTGTGCGTTTGGGGCGAAAAGGTGAGCGGCGTGTCGGCCGCGGCGAAGTGATCGCGGCGGAAGTTGAGCTCGTCGGTCACGTAGCCCTCGCTGGAGTCGATGTACTCGCCGTCCAGGTCGCCGGATCGCTTGGGGCCGTAGAGACGCTCGCGGAGCGTCGGGTTCCAGTTGTTGCGGAAGTCGGTGACCTCGCCGGCGACGCCCGGCATCGAGTTCATGCTCCAGACGGCGCCGTTGCACCAGGGCGTGTCGAGCAGCCGGGCGGGAAACTTGCCTTCCTCGTCGTGGTAGCCGCTCGTGAACAGGGCTTTCGCCTGCGGGTCGTTCTTCTGGTCGGCCCGGCGCTTGGCCTCGGCAAGCGCCGCGTCGAGCGTGCGGGGCACGTCGGTCGCCATCCGCATCCACCAGGTCATCGGCTCGGTGTAGCGGAAGGTGACGATCCCGTGCTCGTCGTCCCACTCGGTCTCGTTGTTCCCCTCCTTGAACTGGAAGCCGAAATCCTCCCAGCCCTCGACCGCGCTCGTCTTGGCAAACGGCATCCAGAGGCCCTGCTTGGGCGTGCGCGAGCGGAACGCCTCGGGGAAGATCTCGTAGTATCGGGCAAGGGCCGCGCGGAACGCCCACTCGGGCTCGAACGTGAACCGGCAGAAGCGGACCCGGGCGGTCGGCTTCTCCGGCGCGAGGCCGACGTCGTACGCGAGGAACAACTCGCCCGTGCCGGCGTTGTAGCCGATGCGGAAAAAGGCGGGGCGGGCCATGTCGATGCCCAGGGCCACGCCGCGCCGGTCGTCCGCCACGGCGGCCAGCGGATACCGCGACAGGCGCCCGTTGGCCCCCGCGCGGAATCGGCCGGCATGGAAGTATTCGCGCCCCGGCTCGACGTCGTCCGTCCGGCGCGGATCGTGGAGCCAGCGGAGCGCGTCGCCGCGGACCGGGATCGCATACAGGAGCGTGACCGCCCGGTCCTTGCCCGTCGTGTCGGAGAGCGTGGCGTCGACGAACGTCGCGCCGTCCTTCTCGCTCGCTTTCCAGTCGAGCTTCAGCCCGAGGGCCTCCCGGTCGATCCGCACGAAGTCGCTCCCGGCGGCCACGTCGCGGACCTGAAAGCCTTCGGGGATTTCGGTGCCCGCGACCACGGGCACGCCGTCGAACATGCACGCGCCCTCGGGCGTTTGGACGACCCGAAGCTCGGCGTTGCGAAACACGGCCTTGCCGCCATGATCGCGCAGCAGCATGTGGAAGGCCACGCTCCGGACGGGCTTCTCCGGCAAGATGGTCACCTGGCGACGCTCCCAATCGTGCGAGCCGACGCTGAACGGGGCGACTTGCCCCCAGAGGGACGAGCCGTCGGCGAGCACGAGGTCGAGGTAGAGCGAGTAGTCGTTGTCCGGCGAGCCGGTCACCGCTTCGGCCTTGCTCCAGGCGACGGCGACGATCGGCTCGGGGCGGGTCTGATTGAGGACGACCGTTTGGCTCGCGCCCCGCTGGACTTCGGTCTGGTCGCCGTTCTCGCAGACGAACAGGTCGCCCTGGCGCTCGAACCCCTTCTGCCAGGGTCGCCACGCGTCGGGCTCGAGCAGGTTCTCGCCGGCTTGGCGGACGTCCAGGACCGACTTGGTGGTCGACCCGTCGGCAAGCGCGCTGGTGGGCGGCGGATCCGCACCCGGAACCGCGACGACGTCTGCAATGGCCCGACACGCGCCGGCCAGCACCATCCCGACGATTACGACTCGGCACGCGACGTTCATGGGGCGGCTCCTTCTTGGTTAGGACCGGCGAATCAATTACTGTCGCGTTTTCGGATGTACTCCTCACGCTCCGCGTGAGGAGTACGACACTTATTGATTCGCCGGTCCATAGTCGGCAGGCGGCGTGAAGCCGCTTGCTGCTTCGCAGCGCATAGCGGCCCGCTGTCCGCTACTCCTTGCCCCGGCATTCCTCGTCGGCCTCGAACTCTTTCTCCAGCGCAGCGATCTTTTCAACGCGTCGGGCGTGACGGCCGCCTTCGAAGGGGGTGTCCAGCCAGATCTTGACCATCCGGTCGATGAGCCGTTCCCCCAGCATGTCGGCCGACAGGCAGAGGACGTTGAGGTCGTTGTGCCGGCGGCTCATTTCGGCGGCCAGGTCGTCGTGAGCCGGGGCGGCTCGGATGCCGTGGATCTTGTTGGCCGCGATGCACATGCCCAGGCCCGTCCCGCAGATCAGGATGCCCCGATCCGCTTCGCCGTCGACGACCTTGCGGCCCGCCAACAGCGCGACGTCGGGATAGTCGACCGGGTCGGGGCTGTGCGATCCCACGTCAACCACCTCGTGGCCCAGACGCTTGAGCAAGTCAATCAGCTTGCCGCGAACGGCATACCCACGATGGTCGCTGCCAACCACAATACGCATAGCCACAAGCCCAATCTAGTGGAGCGCCGATCCTGATCGGCCAAACGGGGAAGCACCCGGGGGGACCGGTTGCCGGAAAGCCTTTACTGAGGCTATTCGCCTTTATTGAGGCTGTTCGCGTCTATTGAGGCCGTCCGCGAATGGGAGGGTGAGCTATCGCGGGCTTCCGGGTTCTGTGCCGACAGCCAGGGCCGGCCGGAGCGGGGGAAGCCCCCGGGCCTCCCGGAATTCCGGCGACGTCGGCTATCAGAGCCTCCCGATAACCTCAACCCTGATTGTCCGCTCCCAGATCCAACTCGTCCAGTCGGACCCCCAATTCGGACTGGATTTGGGCGGCACACCGTTGGTATCGCTCGACGCTTCCCCCGATCGGGTCGGAGATGTCGCCCCCGTCAGCACGCAGGACGCTTGTCCGCTCGGCCGCGTCGGGCCACTGGGCCACGACCGCCTGGCGGTGGGACGGGGTCATCGTGTAGATCACGTCGGCGTAGCGGACCAGCGACTCGGTGAGCGGTTGGGTGATGTGGCCCCTCAGGTCGAGCCCCCTGTCCGACATCACTTGGACCGCCTGCTCGCTGGCACGCCCCCCGGTCATCGCCGCCACCCCGGCCGACACGACGAGCACGCCGCCGTCTTCCGTCTCCTCAGGCGAGCAGCCCAACCGCTGGGCCACCATCTTGCGGAAGACGGCTTCCGCCATCGGGCTGCGACAGGTATTGCCGGTACAGACGAACAGCACCATCAGGCTGGAGAGCCGGACGAGCGTTTTCTCGGGCACGACCCCGTTTCGCAGGATCTCGTACTCATTGCCCGACACCCGGACCACCGAAGACGGCAGCCCGAAGCGGCTCGGGCCGTCGTCCAGCACCAGCTCGACGCGATCGCCCAGCGAGTCGACGACCTCCTGCGCCGTTCTCGGGGGGGGCTCGCCCGTGCGATTTGCGCTGGTGAGCGCGAGCGGCCCGGAGAGCATCCACAGCACCTCCAAGATGAGCTGATGGCCCGGCACGCGCAAGCCCACCGTGCCTTCCGGCGAGACCACCCGACGAACGCTGGGCGGAAGCTGCCTGGTGAGGCCCCCCGGATGGGAGTCGTCGACCACCAGGGTGACGGGTCCGGGCCAGCACCGGCGGGCGAGGCGTTGGGCCAGGGGACTCATGTCGGGGGCGTAGTCGCGGGCCTGTTCGGCGCTGCGGATGGCCAAGGTGAGCGGATGGCCTTCCTCGCGGCCCTTTGCCTGGAGCAATCGCTGAACGGCGTGCCAGTCCAGCGCCCGAGCCGCCAACCCGTACACGGTCTCCGTGGGGAAGACGACCAGTTTCCCCTCCGCCACGGCCTGGACCGCCTGGTGGACCACATCGCGGACATCCTCGGCTCGATGGACATCAACGATCACAGGGGGCATGGCGGCTCGCCCACACTCGGCTGACATCTGCTCGCGATCGACGTAATATGTTACTATATAGAATCTTACGCCTGATAGTCAAGGGCGGCACCGTGGCGTGCCCCGAGGATGCCCCCCCGTAACGGGGTTTCTGGGAAGCCGGGGGCTCAGCATCTCGCTTTCCCTTCGAGGCCGATTTGGCCGCTCTTCCGCACGCCGGGTCCGGTTTCGCCCGGCCTCATGGTCCTGGCATCCCCTCCGAAAAGCGTGTAGGCTCATCGTAAGGAACACGGGAAAGCCCTTCGCTCGGAATGTCCCCAGGCGAGATGTCCAAATCGCCGCATTGCCCCCCGGACTCCGCGGCGCTCCGGTCCCGAAGGGGTCGGATCACGCGGAGACAGTGCGTCATCGCGTTGGCGGCGCTGGTCACCGGGTGCAACCGTGATGGGAACACGATGGGTCGGTTGGACAAGGTTTGGGGTCGCCGGGGGGTTTCCGACGGGCGGTTTCAGAAGCCCCGGGCGATGACGATCGACGACCGGGACCGCATCTACGTGGTCGACATGACCGCCCGCATCCAAGTCTTCAACACCGACGGCGAATTCCTTCACGGGTGGCGGACTCCGGAGAAGAAAGCGGGGAAGCCGACCGGGCTTTCGGCGACCAGGGACGGCCGGATCCTGGTGGCCGACACCCACTACTACCGCGTATTGATCTACTCCTCCGATGGCCGACTGCTCCAGACGATTGGCGGCACGCGGGGCGAGGAGCCGGGCCAGTTCGGGTTCGTCCGAGACGCGGTCGAGGATTCGCAAGGCAACTACTATGTTTGCGAGTCGGGCGAGTACGACCGGATTCAGAAGTTCACCGCCGACGGCAAGTTCCTCTTGCAGTGGGGCGAGCCCGGCTCCCAACCCGGCCAGCTCACCTTGCCGCAGAGCATGGCCGTCGACGAAGAGGATCGGATCTGGGTGGCCGACGCCTGCAACCACCGCATCCAGGTCTTCGATACCGAGGGGGGACTGCTCGGCCTGTGGGGCAGCCAAGGTGGCCAACCGGGCCAGCTCTACTACCCTTACGACCTCGTGCTTTCCCCGGACGGCTTGGTCTACGTCTCCGAGTTCGGCAATCACCGCATCCAGCGGTTCACCCGCGACGGCCAGTCGCGCGGCTGTTGGGGCACCTACGGCCGCCAGGAAGGCCAGCTTGCCGACCCCTGGGCCCTGGTCCGCGATCGTCGGGGAAGGATCCACGTGCTGGATACGAAGAACCACCGAGTGCAGAAGGTGAGGGTTTGAGGGGGAGTTGGCAATCGTCAATTGGCAATTGGAAATTGACAATTGCCGGTTGACACTTGCCTCGTTCCCAGGCTCCGCCTGGGAACGCACTAGTACCGAGGCTCTGCCTCGGACGGGAGCAACGGAAGCGGCGACGGCCGCACACGACGTCACGCGTGAGTGAAGGCAGGCAGAGCCTGCCCGGTATTGCGTTCCCAGGCAGAGCCTGGGAACGAGGACACGAGGAACTCGGTGAGCGCCGGGCCCTGGACCGCATGGGGGCATACGCCATGTTCAACTACCAAATCGGCTTCGAATCGCCCTGGTGGCTCTTCTATCTTGCGCTGGGGATCGTGGCGGTCGTCGCGTTGTGGTGGTTCAGCTTTCGGACGCTGGCCGCCTTGGGGCCCGGCCGACGGATCGTGTCGCTCGTGCTGCGGAGCCTGGTGCTGTTGCTGTTCATTCTCGCGCTGGCCGAGCTGCAGTTGGTCCGCAGGAACGATCGCCTCACGGTCATCTACGTCTTGGACCAGTCGGAGAGCATCCCCGCGGAACGCCGCGAGGCGATGCTGCGCTACGTCAGCGCGGCGATCCTCGAGCATCGTCAGCGGGACGACCGGGTTTGCGTGATCGTCTTCGGGCGCGACGCCGCCATCGAGATCCCGCCCTTCGACGACGACGTGCAGATCTTCAAGGTCGAAAGCGAGCTGGACCCGAACTACACCGACGTGGCCCGGGCGATGCGGCTGGCCCAGGCGTCGTTTACCGAAGACGCCTCCAAGCGAATCGTGCTGGTGAGCGACGGCAACGAGAACCTCGGCGACGCCGCGGAGCTGGCCCAAGCGCTCGCCGGCGACGGCGTGGGAATCGACGTCGTGCCCGTCCGTTACGAGCAGCGGGGCGAAGTGATCGTGGAACGAGTGACCGTCCCCGGCAACGTCCGCGAAGGGCAGCCGTTCGATCTGCGGGTCGTCGTCACCAACACCAAGCGACCGAGCGGCGACGATTCGGGCGCGGTCGCGGGGCGTCTGGTCGTCAAACAACGCGCCGAGGGCCGCGCCCAGACGATTATCGACGACCGGATCGAGCTTTCGCCGGGCAAGCAGGTCTACAGGGTCGAGTGGGACCTCGAGGCCTCCGGCTTCTACGAGTACGAGGCGGAGTTCATCCCCGACCGGCCCGAAGACGACACCATGCCGCAGAACAACCGGGCGACCACGTTCGCCCAGATCCGCGGCAAGGGCAAGGTGTTGTTGATCGAGGACGAGGACACGCCGGGCGAGTTCGAGCAGCTCATCCGTGCGCTCCGGCGGCAGAGCGTCGGAGGGGAGGAGTTGGGTGGGCAGAAGCTGGAAGTGAGCGTCCGGAGCACCAACCAGTTGTTCTCCCACTTCTCCGAGCTCCAGCAGTACGACGCGGTGCTGTTGGCCAACGTACCCCGGGAGCGATTCAGCGACGAGCAGATCCGCATGCTGGTGCGCAACACGCAGCAGATGGGGGCCGGCCTGGTGATGCTGGGCGGGCCGAACAGCTTCGGCGCCGGCGGCTGGGCCAATACCGAGCTGGAGAAGGCCATGCCGGTCGACTTCCAGATCAAGAGCGCCAAGGTGATCCCCCGCGGGGCGTTGGCCATGGTGATGCACGCCTCGGAGATGGCGCAGGGGAACCATTGGCAGAAGAAGATCGCCGAGCAAGCGCTCTCAGCCCTGGGGCCCCGCGACTACTGCGGCGTGATCCACTACGGCGCCGGCGGCACGGCCTGGCTCTGGAACCCCGGGCTTAGCGCGGTGGGGGGGAAGCGCCAACTGATGCTGGGCCGGCTCGACCGCATGGTCCCCGGCGACATGCCCGACTTCGACCCCGGCCTCCAACTCGCCTTCCAGGGCTTCGCCAAGGTGCCCGACGCGGCGATCAAGCACATGATCGTGATCAGCGACGGCGATCCCACCCCGCCCAGCGCCGCCGTCGTCAAGGCCCTGGCCAACTCGAAGATCACCGTGTCGACCGTGGCCGTGGCCTGCCACGGTCGGGCCGAGAGCCAGCGGATGGCCAATCTGGCCAAGGCGACGGGCGGGAAGTACTACGCGGTGCAGAACCCCAAGGCGCTTCCCAAGATCTTCCAGCGAGAGGCCCGCCGCGTGGCCCAACCGCTGATCTACGAGAACAAGCTCGGCGTGCGTCCTTACGTGAAGTTCTACCACCAGATGATCAGCGGCATCGATTCCTCCCTGCCCCCGATCAAGGGCTTCGTGATGACCACGCGCAAGGACAACCCGTTGGTCGAAGTCGCCCTGGTCTCGCCCCAGCCCGGGGCCGAGCGCAACCGGACGGTTCTTGCCGGCTGGACGTACGGGCTGGGCAGGGCGGTCGCCTTCACCACCGACGCGGGGGCCCGCTGGGCCACCGACTGGACCAACTGGGAGAACTACGACAAGCTGTTCGGGCAGATGGTCGTCTGGGCGATGCGCCCGCCCGCCGAGGAGGGCAAGTTCACCGTGGCCACCGAAATCGAGGACGGCCAGGTCCGCCTGGTGATCACCGCGCTGGACCAGAACGACGAGTTCCTCAACTTCCTCAACATGACCGGCACCGTCGTCCACCCCGGCGCCGATCTGGAGACGTCCGCTGCGGCCGTCGAGCAGACCGCCCCGGGCCGGTACGTCGTCACCTTTCCCACGGGCGATCCGGGGAGCTACTTCGCCACGGTCAACCCCGGGGCCGGGATGCCGCCGATCCGCACGGGGGTGAGCGTCCCCTACTCCGACGAGTTCCGCAGCCGGGCCACCAACGAGGCCCTCCTCTACCGGCTCGCCGGCCTGAAACCGGAGGGAGGCAAGGTCGGCCAGTTGATTGAAGGGCCGGAGGACTTCGCCGATCTGAAGCCGTACCTGGTCGTCAACACGTTCCGCCGCGACCTGCCCAAGGCCACCAGCAGCCAGCCCGTCTGGTACTACCTGGTCCTGGTCGCCAGTTGTCTCTTCTTCTTCGACGTGTTCGTCCGCCGGGTGCAGGTCGGCTTTGGCTGGGTGCCGGTGCTCGCCGGGCGAGCCTGGGGCGCGGTCTTCGGACGCCGAGAAGAGGAGGCCCCCATCGAAGTCATCGAGCGTCTCAGGAGCCGCAAGGCCGAAGTGGGCGACCAGGTGGAGCGGCTCCGCGCCACCGCCCGATTCGAGCCCTCCACCGAGGCCCCCGCCGACCTCCAGGGCGTCGAGGAGCTGCGCGCTCCACGCTCGACCCCCAAGAAGGCGGAGCGACCTTCGCTCGCCCCGGAGCCGAAGGAGGAGAGCTACACGGAACGCTTGTTGCGAGCCAAGCAGCAGGCGTGGAGGAAGAAGGGGAAGGATGAAGGGGAAGGATGAATGATGAAGGATGAATGATGAATGTCGCAACTGAACCTCTAGCCGACAGGATCCATCGATGAGTCTCGCCGAGAAGATGGAGCGACGGGCCCGCAAGTTCGTCGACCGCTACACCGCCGTCCAGGAGCAGATCGGCCGGGTGATCGTGGGGCACGAGGAGATCATCCACGGGGTGTTGACGTGTCTTTTCGTGGGGGGGCACTGCCTCTTGGAAGGCGTGCCCGGGCTGGGAAAGACACTGCTGGTCCGCACGCTCGCCCAGGTGCTCGAGCTCGATTTCTCGCGGATCCAGTTCACGCCCGACCTGATGCCCGCCGACATCGTCGGGACCAATATCATCATGCAGGACGAGATGGGTAAGCGCTACTTCCAGTTCCAGCGCGGTCCCGTCTTCACCCACATCCTGCTGGCCGACGAGATCAACCGGGCCACGCCCAAGACACAGTCGGCGCTGCTGGAGGCCATGCAGGAGCACGGGGTCACCGTCGGCGGCGTGCGACACGAGCTGGAGGAGCCCTTCCTGGTGATCGCCACCGAGAACCACCTGGAAACCGAGGGGACCTATTCGCTGCCCGAGGCGCAGCTCGACCGGTTCTTCTTCAACAGTCATCTGGACGATCCGGGGCTGGAGGACCTGCGCGAGATCGGTCGACGCACCACGACCACGCATCGGTTCGAAGTGACGGCGCGATTGAACCGCGACGAGGTCGAGGAAATGAAGCGCGAGGCCCGAGGCGTTGAGGTGGACGAGCGCGTGAGACGTTACGCCTCGCGCATCGTGCTGGCCACGCACCCGGACAGGTCGGGCGCCACCGACATGGTGCGCTACGTGCGCTACGGGTCGAGTCCGCGCGGCGTGCAGGCGCTCATCATCGGCGGAAAGGTCCGCGCGCTGCTGGACGAACG
>DATKZH010000090.1:0-2826 GCA_035528065.1 Thermoguttaceae bacterium
GGCGACGGCGATCGCCCGGTCGATCCGGGCCTCGATGGCGTCGGAGTCCTGGTCGTTGTCCAGGTCGGCCCACTTGACGACGTTCTGCTTGCCGAAGAGGGCCTCTAGATCGCTCCGCGTGCAGTAGGTGCTCACTGGTCAACCTCCTTGCCGGGCTGTTCACCGGCGTCCTCGTTCGCGTGTCCGTTGTCGCCACGGCCGTTGCCGTTCCCGCCGCCGCCTGTTTCGTGCTCGTGAATGATCCTCGCCCGCACCGTCGCCTCGATCACATCGGCCGGCGGCTGGATCATACCGGCCATCGCCGCCACGTCGCCGGCGACCTGTTGCACGTCTATCGCCGTCTGCTGCGTCTGCGTCACTTGCAGCGTGTTGCGATACTTCTCGGGGTCGTTGGCCTCCAGGAGCTTCAGGAGGATTCGGCTGTCTTCCTCTCGTTCGGCGTACTGCTGCCCCGTGGCCGGGTCGATGAGCGGGTCGCCTTTGTAGAACTTCTTTCGCAACCGGCCGACCATGGCGAGCCGCCACGCCTTGGCTTCCAGGACTTGGGTTGCCAGCCGGGCATCCGCGCGGGCCACCTCGTGCGCGGCTTCTCTGGCGACCTCGAACCGCTGTTTGTACGTCAAATCGCTCGCTAGCCATTCGTAGTGCCGGGCGTGATGGATGCGAGTCTGCCGCGTGGCCTCCCGCAGCCGCCCGCCCGACTTCACAAAGGCCCGCAGGAACCGCTTCTGCTCGGCGGCAAGTCGTCGCGCTCGCTTCTCTTCCGGCGTCCGCCGCCGCTTCGGCTTCTTGCCCGCGATGATCCGGGCGAAGTCGTCGGCCAGCTCTTGGGCGTCTTCCGACACCGGCGGTGGCTCGGGGATCGGCCGCGGCTTCGGCGGGTAGGGCGAATCCGGCGGCACACCGGCGGCCGTCGCGGCGTCCTGCTGCTCTTGCAGTTTGGCGGCCGTCTCCAGCAGCTTCGTGAGCCGTGCGGCAACTTTCGATATGTCTTTCGGTGTAGCCATTCATCCGATTCGGGGCTGCCTGCAAGTCCTTTAGAGATTGCGACTTAGCCATACTCCTTGACGGGGGTGTGTGGATACGCTATACTGGCGGCATGAAAGCACTCTCTGTCAGGCAGCCGTGGGCATCCCTCATCGCCGAGGGTCGCAAGACGATCGAGCTACGTTCCCGTCGAACGCGATACCGCGGGCCAGTCTTGATCTGTGCATCCAAACACCGGCAAGGCTGCGGTCCGAAAGGCGTGGCTTTGACCGTCGTGGAGTTGGTAGACTGCCGCCCTGCAACGCCCGAAGACCGCGATGCAGCCTGCTGCGATCCTTCGCCTGGCGAATGGGCTTGGGTTCTTTCCGATGCTCGCATTATCGACCCTCTCCCTATCCGCGGGGCGTTGGGGCTCTTTGCAGCTCCGGACGTGATTGAATCTCAGAAAAGGGAAAGTCCTTCAGCCACTTCGCGTAATCGGCAGGCCGTTCTTTTTTGAGCCATTCTAAAGCGCCCGGCGCGAAGTCTAGCCCCCCCTGATCCTTTCGCCCGAGTCCTGGCGGCAAGGGAATGCCCCGACTGCTGAGGTAGTCCAACACGTTTTGCCGTCGCCAGCATCGGAGCGGGAAGACTCGCTTCGCCTTTGGATCAAGCCCACGGTTGTGTTTTAGAATGAGTGCGCGAGAGAAACTGTCGTTGCGGCGCCAGCCGTAGGCGATCCAATCGACTTTTGCGTCGTCTCGAAATCGCAATTCGATATCGGTCATGGAGACCTTTGGGCAATTCACCAAGCCGCGATAGTGTGGCTGCATGACGGCGTTGCGGTAGCACCGGCTTAGGTCGAAGTGCGGATACATTCGCACTTTGACACCGTGACGGCGACGCACCTCCGCTGCCCACTCATCCACAATCGACAGCCCCCTCACGCGAAATAAGTAATAACCCTCCACGCGACGAAAGACCCGACAACAGAGGTCGAGTGTCGCAAGAGAGTCTTTGCCAAACGAAACCGCCACTCCGATCGCTGTCGCGTTTTGACGCACAATTCGCAATAGATTCAAGGCGGATGCTTCGTAGTCGTTCATCCGGTAGCCCCGGAGTTCTTGCTACTTGCCGCTGTCGGTAAGCCAATCGGCTGTGCGGCCCTGCCGCTAAGGCAACGGGACACACGCACGTCCACCGATGACACGTATCGCTCGTCTTTGGGAAGTCCTAGCTTCTTGACCGCAAGCTCTCGTGATTCGCGCGTTGGATAGACCACAACTAGGTATCGTTCCGTGTCGTTCTTTTGGGCGGTGTTTGCGTTGCCCTGCTTTCGCTGTTGCTGAATGCTTAATAGTTCTGCGAAATTCTCGCAAATCGAATCACTCGGCTCTTCTTCCGCAATGACTGAAGCTTCTACCTCCGCCAACTCTTCCAGCATTTCCCGCAACGCCTCGCTTTCTGTCTCGATCTCGGCCAGCAGCTTGCCGAGGGCGTCCGGGTCCGGTTCGGCCATCTTCCCCAGCGGATCGAATGTCGCCAGTAGCTTCGCGGCCTCGGCATCGTCCACGTCGACCACCAACACCGGCAACTCAGCGTCCGGCTCCAACTCGGCCCGCAGGTGCCCGTCAATGAGCATCAGCCCGGCCGGCGTCTCCCGGGCCAGAGCCGCCCCGGCGAACCCGACTTCCTCCAGCACCGCCCGCATGGCGTCCCGCTGTGCCTGCGGGTGCCGTCGCCAGTTGCGCGGATTCGGCAGCAGGTCGCGGCCTTTGACGCGGCGGAAGTCCTTGATGCGGTCGCGGATTGTCATGCTGCCCTACTTGATCCAGATTCCCGCCAAGGCCGAGAGCACGC